>JANMMV010000042.1:0-6814 GCA_031373565.1 Saprospiraceae bacterium | reverse complement strand
GCGCCTTTAAGATATTCGGGATTTTTAGTTTTTTTATAAGCTTGATAGAGCAACCAGCCAAATGCACCTGCCGCTTCCGGTTCTTTCACACCATTAGCATTTCCTTCCATGGTCTTAAAATTCCATGCACGGTAATTCATACTTGCCGGGGACCACGGGGTCGCTTTACCACCCATTTTTTGAGTCGCTGTCAGAAATTTATCTGCAATGGTTTTAAACTGGTAGGTCGCGTCTGTATTAAAATCCGGGAAAAGATCGTACAACTGATAAAAATACACATTGGGCATCACATCGTACCACCAATCCCCACCGCTGCCTGCCGAACTATTATTGAGATATAGGTTCTCGCCATTGGTCTTGTTGAAAAAATCCTGTGCCATGATTAATCTGTCTTGGGCATAGATATTTCTGATATCTTGCCCGACAAGTGCTGCACCTACTAAAGAAGGTAATACATTTATTCCCTCAGAATTTTGGGGAGATTTTGTGCCCACGTAGGTATGCAGTCTGATTTGCTTCTGATTTGGATAGTTGATGCCATTGACATTATAAGTCACTAAGGGTAAATATTGGCCAGTTTTACTATTGTCATAAATGAATGAATCATATTTCATCGCTACGCTTTTCCATTCTCTCATATTGTATGGAGAAGGTTGATCTGGCATAGATGATATACGTGGAATGTTGATTTGGTCATTTTGAGCGGCCATCCATTTGGCCATAAATAGACAAAGTACTAGAAACAAAATTTTGATAGATTTATCCATTAGTAGCCAGCGTTTTGGATGAGCGAAGGATTTAAATCTATCTCTGTCTGTGGCAATGGAAAAACTTCATGTTTACCTTTCTGGAATCCTGGTAAAATATCTCCCGCTATTCCCCATCTGACTAAATCAAAAAAGCGATGTAATTCGAAACCGAGTTCTGCTTGACGTTCACGTCTTATTGCCTGTCTTACGGTGTTTTGATCTGTTGATACTATTGTTGGTAAAACTGCTGGGTTAGTAGATTGTGCCCTGGCTCTAGCTCTCACTATTTCAAGAGAAGCCAATGCTTCCTGTATCATACCCAATTCTGCATAGGCTTCAGCTTCCCAAAGTAATACTTCTGCATACCTGATGGCAGGATAATTAATATCTCCATCTGCTTTTTGCGTTAGCTCAGCATCTGCTTGTAAAAATTTCCGTGGCGAAAAGGTAGTGCTCGAAAATGAGTTTTTATAAATCAAGCCAAAATATGGGTCATTATTCATCGCAACGGTATATTTTAATCTAGGATCACCTGTTTCAAATGATTGCACAAAAGAAGGCGTAGCTTCAGCAAATCCATATCCTAAAAACTTTCTTGACGCCCACCACTGATTTAAAAAATTACCTACTCCTAGTTCGATGTTAGTGTGCTGTATTTCCCAAACCGACTCGCTGTTGTTTTGTGTTAATTCCATAAAATTATCCCTGTAATCTTTGACCAATTCATATGTATTCAACGACTTTATTCTAGCTGTATAAGCCAATACCTTGGCATAGTCTTTCTTATACAAACTTGTCTTGGCTGCCAAAGCCAACGCTGCACCTTTAGTAGCCCGTCCCAAGTTTGATCCTGTATTGGATATCGGTAGTAATTCAGCAGATTTTTCACAATCAATGATGATTTGTTCATAAATTTCAGACTTGGTACTCTTGGCGATTTTAAGTTTGTCTGGCGGAGTTACTTTTAAATAAACGGGTACGTCCCCGTAAATCTGAGTAAGCAAAAAATAATAATATGATCTCAGAAAAAGGGCCTCTCCTGATATTCTATTTTTAATCGCATCGCTCGCATCTACTTTGCCAATATTATCCAAAACTAGATTGCATTGGGTTATACCTTTATATTGAAGTTTCCAAAAATCGTTGAGTTCCTCTGTTCTAGGAGTATAGGTAAATGCCTCCATCTCGACAATCCCAGGTCTAGAACCGTCACCACCAGGAATGGCCGCATCGCCAGTCACTTCAGCAAAAGCCCAGTAAAAATTGTTGTTTCCGTTATTAAATAACAAGGGACCGTAGGCCGCATTTACTGCTTGTATAGCGTCTGCTTCTGTCTGGAAAAAAGATCCGGCGTCCAGAATTGCGATGGGTTCTTTATCAAGTATACCTTCACAAGCGAACAACTGAAAAATGGAGACAAAAAGTATAATTTTAAATAAGGGTTTCATAATGATTCATTTGTATAAAAAAATATGTCACACATGGTGAACCAATTTATCAGGATTTGCCACGTAAACCTATGTTTAATCAACTGCAAGTACTAAAAGTCTACTTTTACACCAGCCACAAAAGTCCTTGGGGCCGGTACAGTACCCCAGTCGATGCCGACTGCAAGATCCGATGACAAACCTAGACCTCGGGTATCATTTGCATTGGCTTGAATTTCAGGGTCCAATCCTGGATAATTAGTGAAAGTAAAGGCATTCTGAACTGTAAAATATACTCTGCATGAAGTGATCTGATCAACTCCCAGTATATTTTTGAGATTATAACCCAAAGATATATTTCGCACTCTCATGTATGATCCATCATATAGAAATCTGGTCGATGGTCGTCTATTTCCGTTTCTGTCATCCAGACTTACTTTAGGTATATTGGTATTTGTATTTTCAGGAGTCCATCTGTTCAGAATATCTGCATATGAATTGAATCCTCTCGATTGAGTTTCGTACGCAAAGTTTCCGTATAAAAAATAAACATCGTTGCCTTGCACGCCTTGAAACATCATTGACAAGTCAAAATCTTTCCAGTTGATGCCACATTGCATCCCGTAAGTAAAATCAGGAAATGGATTGCCCAAATGCGCCCTATCCTTGTCATCTATGATATTGTCATTATTGATATCCCTAAACTTGATATCACCCGGACGTGTATCTTTAGTTTGGAATGGGCTGGCTGCAATTTCTTCTGCGGACTGAAAAATACCTTCCATATCCCAAAGGAAAAATGATCCAATGGGCCTGCCGGGTTCAGTTTTTGTCAATGGGCCATCAGACAGACCAAATCCGCCTAATATTGGTTCACTACCAGCGATTGATGCTACCTCGTTTTTTACGATCGATATATTGGGAGAGATAAAATAATTAAAGTCTTTGGCAGAAGATCGGTACGAAAGGGCGAACTCCATCCCATTATTGACGATGGAAGCTGCATTGACAAAAGGCGCCCGCTGTGACCCGCCCGCTTGCGGAATAGGCACTCTGACTAAAACATCTTCGGATTTTTTACGATAAAAATCCGCCGCAAAAGTGAGTTTATCATTCCATAGTCCTAAGTCTACACCGAGATTGGACTGCGTGCTAGACTCCCAACGAATACCACTGTTTCCCGTTTCAAGAATAGTAGCACCGGTGACAATCTTATCTCCAAAGGAATAGACCCGCTCACCTGTATTGACTAATGAACTGTAAGGATAAACGCCAATTTCCTGATTGCCCAGTTTGCCCCAACTGGCCCTGATCTTTAATTCAGATATTTGACCCATATCTTTGAGGAAGTCTTCGTTGGACACTAACCAGGCACCTGAAATGGATGGAAATACGCCCCATCTATTTTCTTTTCCAAATCTTGACGAACCATCTTTTCTCACCGCTCCGCTTAGCAAATATTTATTATCATAATTGTAAGATGCAAGTCCGAAATAGGATACCAAGCCCCATTCTGTAGCGATACCTGAGACACCTAAGTTTTTAATGTCTTCGGCCACTGATGTATTAAGATATCTGAATAGCGGATCCGTTCGTCTGAAATTATTGGCGGACGCGCCAAGATAGTCGATTTGATTTTGTATCGCCTCAGTTCCTATAAGCACAGATGCTTTATGTTTTCCTATTTGTTTTTCGTAATTAGCAGTGGAGTTCCATGTTAGAGTTTGATTAAATATTCGACCCTCGTTGAGTGATGTAGGGTTATAAATCGCTGCAGATAAGAAAGTTTTAAACAATTTTTCTTTTTCAAAAGTAAAATCACCTCCCAAGGTCGATCTAATTTTTAGCCCTTGAAGTGGATTAATCTCAGCGAAGACATTTCCAAATACCCTGCTTCTGTCGATATGCCAATCAGTATTATCTATCAGAACTAATGGATTGGCATTTCCATCTCCGTATAATAATGGATCTCCTAGCAATGATGTTACATTTATATCAGAACCATCTTCATTTTTACCAGAAAAGACAGGTGCTGCAATCAACGCAAATCTAACAGCACTCAATTCGTTACCGGGCCCAAAGCCATCTCCTGAAGAGCCTATCAGTTTCCTGGAGGTATGACCAAACGACATATTATTACCTACTCTAAACCATTTATTGCCAGTTTCGCCATTGATTCTGACCTGGTATTTTTTAAAACTCTGACCTCGAAAGATGCCATCCTGATCCTGATAATCACCAGAAACATATAGATTACTAGTTTCATTACCTGTCATTGCAGAAATTGAGTACTGTTTGATTGGTGCATTGGAGAAAACCTGATCCAGCCATCTTACATCGGGCAAAGTGTCCAAAATGGAAGGATCGTAGGGCGACAACCGATTGGCCGGATTTCTGAGTGTGTTTGCATTGGCAATGGCTTCATTCCTGATCATGAGGTAATCACGAGCATTGAGCAATTCAGGTAGTTTGATAGGAGTTTGTAAACCATTAGAAACATTGACTGAAAAAATCGGTTTGCCCGACTTACCACGCTTGGTCGTGATGAGAACCACGCCATTGGAAGCCCTTGAACCATAGATGGCAGCTGATGCTCCATCTTTTAGCACCTCTATAGACTGGATATCATTGACTGAAAACATATTTATATTACCTGATGTAGGTATACCATCTATAATAAACAATGGATTGTTATTGCCCAATGTACCTGCTCCTCTGATTCGTACTGCCATGTCATCACCGGGAGCACCGGTCACCTGAGTCACTGATATGCCGGGAGCCTGTCCTTGTAATGCTTGCTCGATACCCGACACAACTAATTTTTCAACATCTCTCGATTTGATAGAGGATATGGCTGTTGAAACGTCAAATCTTGTCTCTTTTCTATAGCCTGTGACAATGAAATCATCCAGCATTTTTGCACTCTGTTCCATCACTATATCTATGGTCAATTTATTTTCCACAGGCACTTCCTGAGGAGCATATCCCAAGTAATCAAAAACTAAAACGGCTGCTGTAGAATTGACCTTTAATGAGTACTTGCCTTCGAGATCAGTGACAGTCCCATTGAAAGTATTTTTTTCGACAACAGCTACGCCGATCATCGGACTGCCATTTGTCTCTGTCACCATACCTTTTACGGTAGTAGATTGGGCGATTGCTACTTCTGAAATAAAAAGTAATCCGTACGCTAATATACAAATAATGATATTACGAAATTGGTAATTACTTAAAATATTAAACTCCATCATTGTAAGTTATAAAAATATTATTCTAGTGCAGCAAATTTAGAACAATAAATATCAAATAAATGATACTATTATGATAAAGTTCAATACTTTTATGGGATCATTGTATTTTCGTTTCGGTGATTGATACCTTAAAGGATCAAAACCAAATTATCCAATTGTTACAGCATTACATTTCAAAATTATCCATGATGAACATATTTCGAGAAAACACACCTCTTAAGGACAATGACATCTGTGTAGTGTTGGATTCGTCCAACAACGGATTTGACTACCCTATTCATAATCATCCTGAAGTTGAGATTAATCTAGTCATAGGCATGTCTGGAAAGCGAATAGTGGGTGATTCAACTGAGACATATCACGAAAATGATTTGGTCATTCTTGGACCTTATCTTTATCATAAATGGTACGGAGATGATGATATGCTTAAAAAAAAGAGACCATATCGAGTGATCACTATTCAGTTTGATCCTAAACAATTTGCTACAAGTATGATGATGAAGGACAGTTTTTATAGCATCCGAAACTTACTTAAAGAATCTTCTCGAGGCATTCAATTCACAGGTAAGACCTTTGAATCCGCCCGAAGAATCATGATAGAAATGACGGAAAATAAAGGTTTTGAAAATACTATTTCATTTTTAAAATTGCTGGATCTACTTTCCAAAGGCCAAGATAGACGCTACCTTACACTATTAGAATTCGAATCATCTGGACCAAAAGCCAATAACCATCGTATCCAGATTGCCTATGCTTACATTCAGCAACATTATTCTGATCTTAATTTTAAAATGAGTAAGGTTGCTGAGAAGGTACAAATGACAGAAAATGCTTTTAGCCGCTTTTTCCGAAAACAATCTTTCCGCACTTTCAGCGATTTTTTGATTGATCTTCGCTTGGGTAAAGCGTGCAAACTTATTCTTGAAACTGACAAAACCATTAGTGAAATAGGATATATATCAGGATTTAACAATTTGGCGAATTTCAATCGTCTATTTAAAAAATACCGTAAATACACGCCGAACGAGTTTCGTAGAAAGTATTATCAGGATGGAGATTTTGCTTGGGACAAACAGGTGACCCCTTGGCAGTTCGTTCCGTCCGATGTCGAGAGCAATGAAATCATTAAACCAATGATTTATTCGACTAGAATTTTACATCTTTGAAATCTTGAAGGTAAAAACGAGGGAGTATAAAAAGTCTCTCATCGAATATATTAACGACCGGTTACCATTAATGAGGCTGGTTTTACCTAACAACGCAAGAGGGACAAATGACCCTTGTAAGTCTTCACATCTCACTTTTGTTGCTTCTTGGGTTCAAGTTTTTTTTTGTATGCTTACGCAAGATCCTCTCCTTTGGTGCGGACAGTTTTGCTGCTTAGCGT
>JANMMV010000037.1:0-2134 GCA_031373565.1 Saprospiraceae bacterium | reverse complement strand
AGTTGCAATGTATATTTGCCCTCTATGAGAAAACTATTTATTGGATTACTTTTAATTGCACAAGTTAAGTTGAATGCTCAAAGCCTTGTTAAGAACATTAATACTGCTCCTCAATCAGGAAGCAATATTGATGACTATGTTAAAATTGATGGCTTTGTTTTTTTTACAGCTATTACAGAAAACTATGGAAAAGAACTTTGGAGAACCGATGGAACCACAGAAGGAACCAAACTTGTAAAGGATATTTACCCCGGGGCAATCGGAAGCGAACCAGCGGACCTAATCAACGTAAACGGCACACTATACTTCACTGCAGATGATGGTGTAAATGGCTTTCAAGTTTGGAAGAGCGATGGCAATACCGCATCTCTTGTGAAAATAGCCAATACGAATCAAGGACTAAGGCCATATGGACTTTGTGGCTTGAATGGAGCTCTATTTTTTGTAACATATGATAGTAGAGGTTATGGGATTTGGCGGAGCGATGGAACAAACAATGGCACTTATTATGTAACAAGTGTTGAAACTGGACTTTATTATGGGTATTTTACTAACGTGAATGGCACAATCTTTTTTGCTGCACATAGCTTTCAAACTCAAGTAGAACTGTGGAAAACGGATGGGACCGCTCAAGGTACTTTGCTCGTATCGGATATAAAAGATGGCGCCTCAGATAGTAGTTACCCACATAATTTAATCTCCTTTAAAGACGCTCTTTATTTTGTTGCGGATAATGGCGCGAATGGAAATGAACTTTGGAAATCAGATGGGACAAGCCAAGGCACGGTAATAGTTAAAGATATATTTGAGGGCCCCGGTGATAGTGAACCGGAAAATTTTGTTGTTGTCAATCAAAAATTATTCTTTACAGCTTATCACCCCGATTATGGCCTGGAACTCTGGGTTACAGATGGAACTTCAAATGGGACTAATTTAGTTAAAGACGTCAAACTAGGCCCTGTCATGTCAAATCCTGATAACTTTATTATTACAAATGAGGAGCTTTATTTTAATGCAAGTGATATTACAGGAGATTATTCATTATGGAAAACTAATGGAACTTTTACCGGAACAATCAAATTGGCAAACAAGACTCCACTTTGGGGGGCTTCAGTATTAGACAATACAATCTATTTGCCTTTTGCTACTATTTGGAAAATAGATAACATTTGCGGACTTTACCCTATAACAAAATTTGATCAATCAGGCGGGCCAAGTATCTTACTTAATTCTAATTTGTTATTTTCTGGATACATGAATACTATCGGCTCGGAGTTGTACTCATATGATATAAAGAATGATCCTGTCATTCCGCTTAGTAAACCAACGATTTTAATAAAACCAGGTAGTGATAATGTTTTGGTATCCAGCTCTCCTATAGGGAACCAGTGGTATAAAGATGGGGTTGCCATAGAAAATGCAGCTTCTGATACGTTAGCCACCAACCTTAGTCTTTCAGCTCATATTAGTGTAAAGATAAAGTTAGGCAATTGCCAAAGCCTAATGTCCGACCCTACTTTTATCACTGAAATTGTTGGTAAGGAGTCATTTGATTTTGAAGTCTATCCTAACCCTACAAAAGATATATTAAATATAAATGTAAGGGGAAGTTACTCTTATAAAATTAAACTTTACAATGTTCATGGGGGTCTTCTCACTTCAATAAACGAATCTACCTGCCTAAGCGGTATCAACCTTAGTACTTTCCCAGACGGGATGTATATTTTAGAGTTAATAAGCGAAGACTCTAAACTGATAAGAAAGAAAATTCTAAAAGATTAAGAATTACGAACAAGATCAGGTCAATGAATAACAGAAAAAGAAAAGGAGTTGTTATACTCCCTTTCAAATTCACTCCTAACCCAATCCTAAAAGTTCCCTTTTCCTCTCTCGTGAAACTCAAAAGCCGCTAATGATAGGCCTAAACTAATTTCATGCGATGTAAACCGTGGCCCCACAGAGCCATTGGTGGGCACCTCAAACACATAGCCGATGCGATAGTCCTTAATGTTCATTTGAACAAGTAAGCCAAAAGTATTGATGTTGCGCGTGAACAAGCCGACCGTATAGTTTTCTTCCAAGTTTAAATTGAAATTCAAGTCATAGGAAAATGCACCTTTTGTTGCCCTCATTA
>JANMMV010000030.1:0-4391 GCA_031373565.1 Saprospiraceae bacterium | reverse complement strand
CAAGATGGACTTGTCATATGGATAAATACAATCCGTGGTGATGGATTTGTAGATGGTTTAATCTTAAAGGAGGAGTATGATGGTAATCTCCTATTAATGGCTCATATGTCTAATGGGTTGGATATTGATACCAGTATTGTTGGTAATGAACTAACAGGTATCGTAGGCAACACAACCGCCATGATAAAATATGATAGCTTGGGAAATCTCGTTTGGTTCAAACAATTCGATGGAACTGGCCTTATCAATGCTTTTGATCTTATTACTGATATTAATAATAATATTTATGTTACCGGGTCGTTTAATAACCATATCAAATATGACATAGCTGGTATTTCATATATTGCAAACACAATAGGTACCGGCGATATTTTTGTTGCCAAATTAACAATAAACGGGGACTTGGTTTGGCTTAAAACCTTTGGTAGTGCCGACGGTGATTTTGGTTCGTCCGTCAATTTGGATATCAATAACAATGTCGTCCTAACAGGATCAATAAATGGTCCTACAAATTTTAGTGATGTGGGCATAAAATATTTTAGTCCTCGCGGTTTCGGATATGCTTCATTTATTCAAGTATATAATAATAATGGTACATATATTGATACTTACATATTACAAAGCGAGAATCAAAATTTGATCCGTCGCATATTTAAATCGGAAAGCTCTTTTTTTATTCATGGTAACTTTAATAAAGACGTAAGTTTTGAGTTTGACAAAGTAGATTCGTTGTCATCAAATTATTTATACAGTTCTTACATTTCTAAGCTCAACTATTTGCCTGCAAAAATATATATTCCGATGCTTAGCGCAACTGATTGGAAATATAATGTAAGTGACTTTCTAGGCACATCATCATTTTACTTATCTACAGTTCGTGATACTATTATTCTTGGTAAAGTATATTCTATTCTTGATAACACAACTTTTCCAAATCCTTTTAGTAAATTGTACCTGAGAGAAGATACAATACTAAAGAAAGTGTATGAATATCGTGCCCCATTTAACAAAGAAGTTCTATTGTATGATTTTAATCTAAGTGTAGGTGATGATTTTTTACCACCTGGTACAAGTAATGCATATAAAGTTATTAAAATTGATACCGTTTTTTCACAAGTTGGACCACTCCTACGTTGGCATTTTAAAAACCAGTTTAGATCTTTTTCGTACTCTGAATTATTGGGAGGAGATTTGCTCCAGCTTTATGGGCCGTTGTTACCTTCCGACCCAGTATACAACCTAGAATGCGTATATAATTATTGTGAAAAATTCTATGGCGTCGTAGACTGTTTACCATCACCTATACGGTCAATGACCCAAACTGAAAATATTACTATTTGTAATGGGCAATCATATTTAGGATATTCACAATCTGGTCAATATATTACAAGTATAGTCGACTCAAACAGCTGTCTTCAAACTAATATCCTCAACCTCAAAGTAGAGTTAGCTCCAATTATCAGCGAATTGGCTCATGAGATTTGTTATGATGATGTTTTCTTTTACAACGGGCGAGTCTTATCACGGGATACAATATTGTCAGATACGTCATATTCTATTTATAATTGTCCTATCAACATTCAAACTTTGAATTTGAATGTTATAGAAAAGCAAATATTTACTATTGATACTTCAATCTGCCCAAATCAATCATTTATGGGGCTAACAATGTCTGGGACATATATTTTAGATACGATTATAAGCCCTCTAAATTGTATAAACGACTTAGTTGTCAATCTTATCATTTTGCCGATATCCGACCCGTTCTGTATTTCATCTGAATCTGACATTAATCGAAATTATTTTGCGTTGACACCAAACCCAACAAATGATGATCTATGGTTTTCTAGCCATCTAACCAATGGCTTTGTATGCTTCTATGATACCAAAGGTAAAGAAATGGTAAAATTGGAAATTTGCTGCGAATCAAATAGAATTAACACGAGTACATGGTCGCAAGGGATGTATTACTGTGTTGTTTTTGATGGCAATCTGAAGAGAACCTCGTTAATGAAGTTCGTAAAAATTTGATCTCATTAGGACAAGAAAATCACGCCCTACCCCCTCCCCAACGGATGATACTTTTCAATAGTCGCACGTAGATAACTGCGGTCTACATGAGTATAAATCTCTGTGGTCAAAATCGACTCATGACCGAGCATCTCTTGAACAGCACGAAGATCGGCACCGCCCTCAACGAGGTGAGTGGCAAAGGAATGCCTAAATGTATGTGGACTTACAATCTTGTCTATACCAGCTGCTGAGACAAATTGCTTGACCAATGTAAATATCATAACACGGGTCAATCCTTTGCCACGTCTATTGAGAAATAAGGTGTCTTCTGCTTCTTTAGCAATATTCATTTGCCGTCGCTCAGTATCTAAGTATAACTGGATATATTTTACAGCTTCGTCACCGATGGGTACCAGACGTTCTTTGTTGTTTTTGCCGAGTACCTTTATAAAACCATCTTCGGGATAATAGTTTGATATCTTGAGTGTCACTAATTCGGACACCCGCAAACCACAAGCGTACAAAGTCTCTATCATCGCTCTATTTCTGTGTGCATGTGGCAGTGACATATCTATAGAATCTAGGATGAGCATGATTTCTTCAAAACTGAGTACATCAGGTAGTTCGCGGCGCAACTTGGGAGACTCGAGCAATTCGGATGGGTCAATATGGATGAGATCCTCGAGTAACAAGAATTTATAAAATGCACGAATTCCTGATATGATCCTCGCCTGAGACTTGGCTTCTAAGCCTAGTTCGTTGATATAATAAACAAACCCGACCAAATGCTCTTCCGTCAACTTATCGGGCGTTTCGTCTATTTTTTTGATGAGTACGTACTCAAGGAGCTTGCCGACATCTCGAAGGTATGCTTCAATAGAGTGTTTTGAGAGTGATTTTTCGAGAAGAAGGTAAGCCTTGAAACCTTTGAGGCTGCTATTCCAGTCCATCGTGGATTCAATTCAAGATAAAATCAGAATTGAGCAAAAACTCAGGTATCTCTACTTCAAATGTTGTTCCATCTGCTATTCGTTCAAATGTGTATGTACCAGACATCTTGCCCAATGAACTATTTATCGGACACCATGACATATATTGAAAAGCTTGGCTTTCGCCGATCACAGGCTGCTGTCCCACGACGCCTTCGCCTTCTACAGTTCTAACCGTAGTGAGTGAGTCGGTGATTAGCCATTTTCGTGATAATAGCTTAACCGCTTCGAAACCTTGATTTTCTATGATGACCTGATAAGAATAGATAAACTTACCTATCGCTGGGTTAGACTCCGATGCTTGATATGCAGGTATTACAGTTACCGATATCCGATGCGTGATGGCAGTATATATTTTGTTTTTGTCCGTCATGGCTGTGGGATTCCGAATACAAATGTTTCTACCATATGCTCCGCTTCAATGAGCGCTACCTCTAGTAAGTCATTGACTAGAACATGGTCAAATCGTGTTTCGTAGGTAAGTTCAAATTTTGCTTTGGCGATGCGTTTTTCCAGACTTGCTTGTGTTTCGGTATTGCGATCTATCAATCTCTGGATCAATATGGCTTCCGATGGTGGTCTTATAAAAACGGCAAGACACTTTTTATCATAAATTTTCTTGATGTTACAAGCTCCCTTGACGTCTATATCAAAAACGAGATGTTTTCCTGCAGACCAGATCCTTTCAACCTCACTATGGAGCGTTCCGTAAAACTGCCCAGGATATACTTCCTCGCTCTCCACAAAAGCACCTTCACTTTGTTTTTTTTTGAATGTTTCTACATCCATAAAATAATAATCTTTGCCATCGACTTCGTGTGGACGCATGGGGCGAGTGGTAGCTGATATGGAGAAGTCAAGAAAATCATATTTGTTCAGCAAGTGGTGGACAATAGTGGTCTTCCCAGCTCCTGATGGTGCGGTGAAGATAAACATTTTACCATCCGTATTCGGTTTGTACATCGACTCGGTTTTGCTATTTGATTTAGTATACATCTAATGATTACAAAATGTTTGCCAATTGTTCTTTAAGTTTTTCAAGCTCATCTTTCATAACGACGACGTGCTGCTGAATATCGGAATGTTGTGCCTTAGCGCCAATCGTATTGATCTCCCTTCCCATTTCTTGCGCAATAAAGGAGAGTTTTCTTCCCTTCTGTTCGTCATTGATCTTGAGCTCGTCTCTAAAATATTGGCAATGTTGACCTAAGCGAACTTTTTCCTCATTAATATCCAACTTCTCTAGATAGTAGATGATTTCTTGTTCAAATCGATTTTGATCTACTTGTTGGTTTTTCATAAAATCTTCAAGATTTTTAAACATCCGGTCTTTGATCTTATCTACACGCAAGGTTTCGTAAGGCTCCACTGCTTTCATATTTTTCTCAA
>JANMMV010000016.1:0-4950 GCA_031373565.1 Saprospiraceae bacterium | reverse complement strand
CTTCAACGCTTTTTGATGCAAATAAAAGACGGGATAATTGTATTTCACAGCAAGTTTTTCTGCTCCTGTAAGCCAAGGTGTGTCAAGCCCCAAGAATTGATTCCAATAGACGCCATTCATATTCAGCGGGCCTTGATCACCCACAAAAATATACCACACAGGTTGATGCTTATATTCAATCATTATCCGAGCTGTTTGGTCTATAGGGAATAACA
The DNA here is from genome assembly GCA_031373565.1 of Saprospiraceae bacterium. Classification (GTDB taxonomy): domain Bacteria; phylum Bacteroidota; class Bacteroidia; order Chitinophagales; family Saprospiraceae; genus OLB9. Next base: position 4,735 of record JANMMV010000016.1, on the reverse strand, counting down.
TTAAGCCATGTTTTGATCTGAGTTTCTTCATTATTCGTTCTACCGTTTTGTTTTTGATAGGCTTATAAAATGCAATCACTTTATGGGGTACGAATAGTGGCAGTGCGGTCAGGTTTACTTCCCAGTTTCCGTAATGTGAAGCCATAATTATAGCTGGGCCTTGCGTTGCGACCTCATGCCAATTGAGCATGTCTGAAGTTGAGAATTTAGCTTTCAATTGTGTATCATTCAAACCGATACTTTCTATGATTTCGAGTATGTACCGAACTATGTTGCAATAATACTGATCAGTTATTTTTTGGACTTGCATTGGTGTAAATTTGGGTTTTACCATTTCCAAATTTGACTGAATAGTCTTAGATCTATATTTCAATATGTTTTGTAAAATCCAAGCTGGAAATCTAATAAAATATCTTTTGTCTCCCGGCCAAATTTGTAAGATCCAGGAGCATAATTTTAACCAGTTGATGATAATTATTTCTATCATATTGAATGAATAGGAAGGTATACTTTGTCTAATAATTCCTGATATTCCATTTCCATATTGCTCATCGCAGTGATGCCACAGCCACTTCTATATTTGAAGTTATTTCCTTGCTTTTCGATATATCGTATCATTACACCGGAGTCTACATTTGCTCCATCAAAAATACCGAAAATACCTGTATAATAACCTCGGTCATCCATTTCAGCACTTTTTATGATGTCGATCGTTTTTTTCTTTGGTGCTCCAGATATGCTGCCGGCTGGGAGTAATTTTTCAAAAATAGTACCTAGGTGATGATGATAATCTGGCGTCATGTCTCCCACTATTTCTGAACTTACTTGCAGCAACCTTTTCTCATGTGTTTCTAGTAGGTCAATATACCGAAATTTCGTTACAGTTACATTAGATGCGACTTGGCTAATGTCATTTCGCAATAGATCTACAATGGTGTAATGTTCTGCGGTTTCTTTTGTGTCGGATAGAATGATTTCTTGTGCATTAGGTATATCTGCATTGATAGTTCCTTTCATAGGAAAAGTATAAATTTTACCATCTATTATCTGTACAAAGATCTCTGGCGATGATACGATAAATCTATCTCTGTAGTAGAGTTTATATTTAGCATGAGACGCATTAAACATCTCTTTTAACGTATAATTTGTTTTGATATCTGTCGGATACGTTAAGTTTAGTAGAAAACTGTTGCCAATTAATATTTCATGCATAATTTGGTCAAAACCTTTCTTAAAAACATCTATATTTATTGGTTTTTTTTCAAATAATAAAGGCTTAGATCTTTGCCCTTTGACCTCATAATTTTTGATTTGATTGCACTTATAGAAAACGGTATCTGGAACACGATCTAGTGGATATATTTTTGGTTTGTGGCATTCAAAATCTAGGATAAAAAGAAATGGAATCCTTTTTGAACCTAGCGTATTCATCTCTTGAACCCATGACAGTCGATTCATAAGCTAATAGACAATATTTCGTTATTGTGCTTGGCCAAAATAATAATAGATGTGGGTTTCCCATTTGCTAGGATCTGGCTCTTGGGATGGATCTGTTACATATTCTTCAATGATCGGATATGTTATCTTCATGTCACGATCTGTGAGATAATCAGCCATAGCTTTATGAGCCCAGAAGTTATTATCTCTAGCGCCTGAATAGGTTAGTTTTGCAGCAAGATTTGGTTTGATTTCAATGGTTTCGACTCCTTGAGTATAGATTTCACTTACCGATTGTACAGCAGCTGCCATATCTATCTGATCTGAACGCAGCGGATCTGAGAAGTACAAGACAAATGGGCTTCCTTTGGTAACTATACCCGCCGTTTGTGCTTTTTGGTATATACTTGCAATATTTTGGCTGTAGTAAGGGATGATATTTTTCTTTTCGACGTTTGATCTCATGGCTAAGATATCTCTTTTCTCCATGCCTACTTCTTTAATCAAATAATTGTAGTATATTTTGTCGGCTGATCTACGGGCTGCTTCTTTAGTAATCCCGTCAATTTGTCTCGACGCGGCTTTGCTTAGCTTCCATTTGTGTACAAGATTCAAGAGGTTGATAAAGAAGCCAGTTTCTTTCTCACTTGTGATGCTGATACTGGAATTTTTATCATCTTTCTTTGAAATAAAATATTTGCTTGTGATGACATTTGAACTACTATCAACCAGCACAATGGTATCATTCTGTTGGCTAACAATAGACAAAATTCCTTGTGGATATTGTTCTGATTGGTAGCTGGATTTATTTAACTGGTTTGTCCATGAAAGCTTACTTCTTGATTTAAAATCATTGTCGGCCATCGCCTTTGTGTGCCAGTACGAATAGGTACTTATATCACTGACCAAAGACTTTAAAAATCTAGCCTGGACGGGTACATCCTTCTTAACGATGCTTACTACTTTGTGGGGTAACCATAGTGAAAGTAAGCACAGCAGTATGAGAAAAATGCCGAATCCTAGTAGAATCTTTTTTGACTTTGTCATGGTAAACTAGCTTATAAAAAATAATATATTCACAAATTTACATTTTTCCTTTAACACCTTCCTTATCATGCAAATAAAAATGGCTCAACCCTATGTAGGATTAAGCCATTTCTAATGATTTTACGCTAATATGTTAAACAGTCATGATATCCTTCTCCTTGGCTTCTATCATTTTATCAATTTTTGTGACAAAGCTATCAACGGTTTTCTGTATTTCTTCTTCTTTCTTTTTGCCCATATCTTCAGGGAAACCGTCTTTCACTTGTTTTTTGATAAAATCCATCATTTTGTGACGCGCAGTTCTTAATGCCACCTTAGATTCTTCACCGGCTGCCTTGGATTGTTTAACCATCATGACACGTCTCTCTTCACTCATCGGAGGTATGACAAGTCTTACAATTTCACCATCATTCATGGGTGTAATGCCCATATTTGATTCAAAAATGGCTTTTTCGATAGCTGAGAGTATTTTTTTCTCCCACGGCTGGATTGTAATAGTCCGTGAATCAGGAGTACCGATGTTGGCTACCTGGGTGAGTGGTGTCGGACTACCATAGTAATCCACCATCAATCCATTCAACATAGCTGGCGACGCTTTCCCGGCCCTGATTTTATTTAATTCAAAACTTAAATGCTCTATGGCTTTATCATAAGATTCTAATGTTTGCATTAACTGCATTTCTATCTCTTCTATCATCTCGTGAACTGATTGTAATTTATTTGTGCTTATTTTGATTTTAATCTTGATTGCTACCTAACATTCGTAGCAAGAAATATAGAAACATCACCAATGCTGCTAGTGCTTGTGCAACATAAGTCATTGCGGCCCACCATAATGCGTCTTTGGCACCATCGTATTCGCTACCTTCCATATAATTTGAATTGTCTAACCATGCAAGTGCCCTGTTACTAGCATCAAATTCTACTGGTAAAGTTACCAAACTAAACAAAGCCGTAATACCAAATGTGGCAACTACCAACATCATGAGAACACTACCTGCACTAGAACTCATCCCTATTCCCACCATTGCTCCCATAAAAAGGAACTGCTGAATGCTACTGGAGAATTGCACTACAGGAACAAGCCTAGAGCGCAACGTAAGCATGCTATATGCTTCTGCGTGTTGAACTGCGTGTCCACATTCGTGTGCTGCTACCGCAGCGGACGAGATAGACCGACCTTGATATACTTCTGGAGAAAGCGCAATAACTTTGGTTTGTGGGTTGTAATGGTCAGACAAAAAGCCTTGGCCTTCAACTACTTGTACATCTCTTATCCCATAGTGAGATAGCATAGCTTCCGCAGTCTCTCTGCCGCTTTGACCACGGCGAGTGGGTATCTGGCTGTAAAACGCAAATTTGTTCTTTAATCTTCTACTTACTAACCATCCGACTAACGTAAAAACGCCCATGATGATCAAATATCCTATGTCAAACATAATACAAAATGTTTTTTATTTTTAGTTGTTAATTTATGTATTCAAATCTAGTGTATGGTACCAAGGCTGTCGGTATCTTAATACCTTCTGGCGTTTGGTGATTTTCTAGCAATGTAGCAACAATTCTTGCCAATGCTAATGCACTTCCGTTTAGTGTATGAGCCAATTTTGTCTTGCCATCTTGATCTTTAAATCTCAACTTCATCCGATTGGATTGAAAAGTTTCAAAATTAGAAACTGAACTAACTTCTAGCCATCTTCCTTGGGCCGCAGAGTAGGTTTCAAAATCAAAAGTCAAGGCACTATTAAAACTCATATCACCCCCACATAAACGTAGTATTCTAAATGGAAGTTCAAGTTTCAATAATAATTTTTCTACATGGGCTACCATTTCCATCAATGATTCATATGATTTATCGGGATGAGCTAATTGAACAATCTCAATTTTATCAAACTGATGTAATCTGTTTAGACCTTTGACATCCGAGCCATATGATCCCGCTTCTCTTCTAAAACAGGGCGTATATCCAGTCAATTTTACGGGTAAATCATGGTGCGATAGGATCGTATCGCGGTATATATTTGTCAATGGTACTTCGGCAGTGGGTATCAGGTAGAAATCATCCTTTTCACAATAGTACATTTGTCCCTCCTTATCGGGCAATTGACCTGTGGCCATAGCTGATTCCTTGTTCACCATTAGTGGTAATGAGTATTCTTTAAACCCTGCTGCTTCAGCCTCGTCCAAGAAAAAATTGATCAGCGCTCTCTGTAATTTCGCACCTTTACCACTGTAAACCGGAAAGCCCGCT
>JANMMV010000815.1:0-5660 GCA_031373565.1 Saprospiraceae bacterium | reverse complement strand
CATGGATTTCCGCTCTGCAAAGAAATGTGGCGAAACCAAGTCAAGGTATTGAAAAATACGCATCGTGTTATAGCTTATGATCTAAGGGGATACGGTTGTTCCTTAACACAAGATGATACCGAGATTAGTATGGATTTATTTGCTGATGACTTGATCTCATTTATGGAAGCCTTGCATATTGAAAAAGCAATTGTTTGTGGTTTCTCAATGGGTGGTTACATTCTACTTAATGCATTAGAAAGATATCCTAACCACGTTAAAGCAGCCATCTTATGTGATACGCAATGTATAGCAGACTCAGAAGAAGTGAGACATAATCGTTATAAATCTGCACTTGAAATAGAAAATCAAGGCTTAGCTTCATTTGCTGAAGGGTTTCTATTGAAAATATTTAACAAAAGTACGTTGACATTCAACCATCCATTAGTTAGGTCTGTAAGGAGAATGATCCTGTCCGCCGATCCAAAAGTAGTAGTTGATTCTTTACATGCGATTGCTAACCGATCGGATACTTGTGAAGTGCTGAATCAAATTTCAGTACCGACGCTCATCATTTGCGGCAATGACGATATGATAACACCCGTGAAACAGGCACAATATTTACACAACAATATAAAGGGTTCAATTCTATCGATCATTCAGGATGCAGGGCATATGAGTAATCTGGAACAACCGAATGAATTTAATGCGGCGGTTATGGACTTTATCTCCGATTTGCCAAAAGAACTTCCGAGTAATCTATACGGACAAGAGAGTTTATCCATTCACGAAGAACTAACAACTTAATATTATGAATAATTTTTTTAAAACCATTATCTCAGGATACGGCGCAAGTAAATTAGGCGGTGGGTGTGTCGGTACTATAGTCGTATTCGTTTTGATATGGCTTCTCCTGGATAAATGTAGTTGAGAAGTATATCACAAATTATGGTATCATGAACAAAAATCAATATCTCCAATCGGAAATATTGAATTTATCATCTATAATCCAAGAGATTTTTCCAGAACTCTAAAGGAACCTAAATGAACTCCAATCTTTGGTCATTCTTTAAATGACCTTGACATAAATAGTCAATTGCTTGAAAATTATTTGGAGACGCTGAAGGCTCAATATATGGTTTTTCAATTGAAGCAAGGTTGATCTTGCGTTTAAGTGTGCATAACAAATTGCACAAAAATAGATCGTATTTGTTCTTCAATTTATGGCACAGCCATCGCAATACCTGGAAGTAGGTGGCAACCTAACGCTGAAAGGGAATATGCTGCGTTTCTCATTAAAAATGCTAAAATAATCCCATCGCAGTTGCAAACTGCGACGATCAGAATTATTGGTAAATTTCAACGGATTGAAATCCGTCGTTAACATAAAGCGATGCTCAGCATCTCAAAAAAGGTGCAGCTTGTTATAAACACTGCGTTTAAGCTTTTATTATTAGGCAAACATGTAATTGGCACTTTGAGTTACGCCGTTACAATTGCATACTACAAAATTAGTTTTCGCTGAGTAGGAGTTAAATATTTTCATATTTCAACGTAAAATAGTTCGTTGCCTTTAGAAAGCAGATCTTCACTACGCTGAATATGTGAATCATACAATAAAACGCGAAAGAAGTATAAATAGATTGATAATGGATTGCGGATCTTTGTATTGTAAATAAATTCAAAATTTAAATCAATTATCATGAGCAAAGACAAGGGACAAAAAAGCCAAAAAAAATCTCCCGAAGACAAAAGTTTAGGAAAAGTGAAATCAGCATCATCTTACAAGAATGAAGGCAAGGTCACAGAAACCAAAAATGTGTTAGAAGCATCTCGTCCTAAACCTGGTGGAAAGTCAAGTAGTACATCAAAAGCATAAGTCCATAAAACATTTTGTATGAAATATTTATCAGCGTTTGTTTTATGTGTACTATGTTTTCAAGGGTGTAACAGGAAAGTATCACCAGGTATCCTAAAAGACTATCATTCTATTGAAGGTATAGAAATAGGTATGCCTATCACGAAGGCGATTAAAAAGCTAAATAAGAAATTTGACGTCGAAGTTAAGAACATATCAGCGACTGATGAACCGCAAGTTTTAGAATACATTGTACGTGGCAGAAAGTCAGCGGAGATTTTTAGATTCAATGCTGGTTATGAAGATACAAACAAAAATAATGTTTTTAGGATAGTCATAAAGAGCCCAACTTATTCGACGCTTGATGGGGTGAAGGTGGGAATGACAGTCAAAGAACTAAAGTCAAAAACTGTATTAAAATCTGCAGATTTTAACTTTCAAGACGGACTTTTCCTAATGTCTTCTGTTTTTGATGGTGGTTTTTGGATCAATCAAGATCCTAAAATCAACTACGATTTCAATCATGCAAATCCTTCTCTCAAAGAGATCCCTTCCAATTTATTAATAAAGGGAATCGTCCTATTTTAGTAGTGATCAAATTAGTTTTGCTATATAAAATTTTATGATGCAAAACGATCTTATATTTTTTCATCCATTCTAACAATGTCGTTAGAATATAATAAACCAAATAATGAATAAATCAAATTATGTACTCATTTTCTTAATGGTTATTGGTGTATCAATAAATCCAGTCTTGTCTCAAACTAAAGAAAAACTTGATAATACTAACAAAGGAGCTATTATTGGTTCTACTTCTGGGGCCGTTATTGGTGGCATTGTAGGCAGTAAAAAAGGTAATACCGTACTTGGCGCAATTTTGGGTGCCGTCGTCGGTGGAGCGGTAGGTTCTGTAATAGGCAATAAAATGGATGCCCATGCTAAAAAGATTGCATCTGAGCTGGGTGAAACTGCAAAAGTGGAACGAGTAGGAGAAGGGATCAAAGTTACCTTCGATAATAAAATGCTATTTGTCTACGGCAAATCCTATTTGAATGATGACAACAAAGCAGATTTAAAAAAATTTGCTGGAACACTCAATGAATATCCAGATACCGATCTTTACATTGTGGGACATACAGATAACATAGGATCCATGAAGTTCAATAAAGCATTATCGCTCAAAAGGTCTAAGGCAGTCTCTGATTATCTTGATGCAATAGGCGTAGGAAGTGGCAGATTGATGGCAAATGGGTTTGGTGAAAGCCAACCTGTAGTGCCAAACAGTTCATCCTATAATAGATCACTCAATAGAAGAGTTGAAATTGCCATATATGCTAATGATAAAATGAAAGCAGAAGCGAAAGCAGAGGCTGGGTTAACAAACTAAAACAACAAATTATGAAACTTAATAAAATTTTATTTGTGCTAGTTCCAATGTGGATTATAGCGACTTCAAACTTGTGTTATGCCCAAACAAAGGTGGGCATCAGAGGAGGCCTCAATGCATCCAATATTTCTTTTGCTACTTTGCCTGATCGAAGTGAAACATATGGTTATCATTTAGGATTACTTTTGGATATTCCAGCGTTACCAGGCTTCCTTTCAATACAGCCTGAAGTAAGTTTCTCAACCAAAGGTGCAGCATATTCTTACTTAGGAGTACGCAGATCGATCACTATGAATTCGGTGGATTTATTAGTTCCTGTCGCATTTAAATTAAATTCGATCAGTTTGCAAGTAGGTCCGTTTGTTTCCTTTCTGATTGAAAAACCTGTGTTTACTTCCTATTCTAACAATGCTGTTATTCTAAATGGTTTTAACAAGGTTGATAGTGGCTTAAGCGCTGGCATCAGCTATAATTTTAGCAGATTATTCTTCGGACTAAGATACAATCAGGGATTGATCAATGTCTCTAATGATGAAATCATATCTGTCATAGGAGAGGGAAAAAATGCCGTCGGGCAAGTGTCCATTGGTTACTGGTTTTGAAAATGTTTAAAGGTAGGAAATAACTAGCATGTTGACCCGAGAAAATAGAGCCCGTAAATTTGTTGTTGAGCAATCGATCAAGATAAGCGAAAAGACGTTAGAAAAATCAGCTAGATTTAGTAAATTTTTAATAGAAATAGCTAATATTGTTCTCTTCTTAACACTTATCATTAGGGAGACATTTTCTGGGAAATTTGAGTTTAGAGAATTTTTTAGACAATGTTATCAGATCGGATATAAGACGTTGCCTCTTGTCTCTGTGACTGGCACAGCGATGGGACTTGTACTTACAATCCAAGCTCGACCAACGCTAGTTGACTTTGGCTCTGTTTCGATGTTACCAGGCATGGTTGCTATTTCCATCATCAGAGAAATGGGACCTGTGATTACAGCGCTTATTTGTGCTGGAAAGATCGGGTCGGGTATCGGAGCAGAATTGGGCTCGATGAAAGTAACCGAACAAATCGATGCGATGGAAGTATCTTCTGCCAATCCCATTAGATATCTTGTAGTGACTAGGGTAGTGGCTTCAACCATCATGATACCCATTTTGACACTGTATGCTGATACATTGGGTATATTAGGCAGCTGGGCTGGTGCCAATATCAAGGGCAGTGTAACTTTTGTATTATTTATTTCACAGGCGTTTAGCCATGTTGATTTTTCTGATTTTGTCCCAGCTTTCATTAAGACATTTCTATTTGGGGCGGTAATAGGGTTGGTAAGCTGTTACAAAGGATTCAATGCGGGAAAAGGAACGGAAAGTGTCGGCGTTGCTGCCACTTCTTCTGTCGTAGCATCTTCGCTTTTGGTAATCATAGTAGACATGGTTGCGGTTCAAATCACTGATATGCTTGTACCATGAGCCATCCTATTTCTCAAAATATCGCCGTCCCTTTTTCTATTGAATCAAGTGCAAATAATGCTGTTATAGAAGTACGCCATCTTCAAAAATCATTTGGAACACAAGAAGTACTCAAAGATATATCTTTCGATCTATTTGCTGGCGAAAACCTGGTCATGCTCGGTAAGTCAGGTACTGGCAAATCTGTGATTATCAAATGCATTGTACGGTTAATCCAAGCTGACAGCGGTCTTATTAAAATATTTGATAAAGACGTGAGCACATTGAATCGAGTTGAATTGATTTATCTACGCGAGAAGATCGGTTTCCTTTTCCAAAGTGGAGCCCTGTATGATTCTATGACAGTTAAACAGAATCTAGAATTTCCGCTGAGGAGATTGACACAACCATTAACTGAAGATGAGATAAATGAGAAAGTGCTCGAAGTTTTAGCACATTTAGAAATGTCCAATACGCTAAACAAAATGCCTTCACAGCTCTCGGGCGGTATGAGGAAACGAATTAGCTTAGCTAGGACGATCATTGTCAATCCGTTGATCTTGCTGTATGATGAACCGACGACAGGACTTGATCCTGTTACATCAAGTGAAATCAGCAATCTTATCAATGAGGTTAAATCTAAATATAAAACTTCATCGATTATTATAACACATGATATTAAATGCGCTTCAATCACTGCTGACCGCGTTATCATGCTTCAAGATGGAGCTGTTTATAAAGAAGGGACTAAAGCCGAGATGGAAGCGGAGAAAGATCCTTTGGTGCGGTCATTTTACAATTAAAGATGGAGAAAACAAGTGGGTGGTGAGTATCGTTATATAGAGGTAGTAGGTCTAAAAACTTTAAAATGGAATCATAGTTAATGAAGAAAGACACCGAATTTATAGATTATTATACTATTCTAGGTATTGATAAAAAAGCAACAATCGCTGATATAAAAAAAGCGTATCGGAAGTTGGCTAAAAAATT
>JANMMV010000789.1:0-3182 GCA_031373565.1 Saprospiraceae bacterium | reverse complement strand
AATAGAAGTAAAAATAACGATGATATTAGTGTAACCCCGAACCCTAGTATTGGTATTTTTGATGTACAAGTGTCAGCAAGATTACAAGTATTGAATTATAAAATATACAATGCTGTCAATAGCTTGATATTAGAAAACGACATGTCAGCATCAGGTATGAAGATCGATCTTAGTCAGCAACCCTCAGGGATCTATTATCTGATTATCAAAGCAGTAGGTGGAGAAAGAAAGGTAATTCGATTACTAAAACTGTAGTCATTACGATTATACTCGCTAAGTACAAGTCCCTGATGATAGCTATTGTCAGGGACTTTTTAGTAAGCAGGAGGAAAGTAGCGATAAATCATCATGTAATGGTTACTCAAAAATCATACGCAGCACTCTTTTCCTTGATGAAGTTGTATCCCATAGCACAAATATGTAAATCTGGAAAAAAAGCGAGTTGCATATTTGTTTTAGGATTAATTTTACACCATGTATATTAGTTTTAGGATTAATTGTTTAACCTGTATAGCTATTTTAGGACGAGACAGACAGGGTAGAAAAAGGGAGATACTCCGTAGATACTCCGTAGATAACCCGTAATTACCCCAACATCCCCTTTCTTGTCAGTTATGCTTAAATACACATGCATCATTACCAGCGTGTATACCAAAACATGCTAGAAATAATCTGTCAATTAGATGGGAATCCGATCAACGAAACCAAACATTTTTTGGTAGCTTAATAGGTCAATACGTTATAAATAGTAAACCAAAATAAATACTTGTATAGCATTTTGGGCTATTTCTGTGTTGAAAAATTGTGCATATTTGACAATAAAATTGTTAAAAAGTGTCGTATAGTATCATTAAATAAATAAAATATTGCGTCATTATAAAATATTTAAAAAAAAGCTTGATTAGTAAATATATAGTTAATACCTTCGTGTTGAACTTCTAAATACCACTTGAAAAATGTCTACTAATCTCATCTTGCATAGCGCAACTCGTACTTCGTTTTTTGTATTTTTCTTTTTAATCAATAATATTGTGAATGGACAGGTTTACCAACCTTTGCATACTCAATCAACTTTTGACGCTAAAACAATCAACGTAACATTGCCCACAGGTTCTATAGGTGCTGCGTCTGATGTAAACAATGGGTCTGCTGGATATTCCATCCCAATAGTCCTTCCACCTGGCACAAATGGTATTGTTCCCTCGATTTCGATTAATTATAATAGTAATGGCGGCAATAGCACTGTAGGTTATGGGTGGGGTTTGTCAGGTCTATCGATTATTACTCGAGTAGGGCAAAGTACATATTATGACAATAACATTACTCCTATCAAATTTGCAACTACTGACAAGTTTGCAATGGATGGTACAAGGATGGTTGGATTAGCAGGTAGTTACGGCACCGCAGGGTCAACATACAATTTTGAATCAGAAAATTTTTCTGAAATAAAAGCATTCGGCACTTTAGGCAATGGCCCGGAATATTTTACACATACTTCTAAAGAAGGTGTTGTGACCGAATATGGAAGAACAGCAGATTCTCGTAGGTTAGTAGCAAATGGTTCATCTTTATTTTGGAAGGTCAATAAAATTACCTATCCTGATGGAAATTATGTAGACTATAAATATAAAGACGAAGGAATTCCTAACCAATATGGTGATTACCCAGATGATCACAGAATTGATCAAATCAATTATACTGGAAATGTAATTGCTGGTATTATACCTTATAATACGATCAAATTTAATTACGTAAATAGAAGTTTTGACGGTGGAACAAAATATATTGCAGGACAAGTTATAAATTTTAAACAATTATTAGAAACTATACAAATTAAGGCTGAAGGTCAGGATTTTAAAACATACACTATTAAATATGCTCAAAGCTCATCAGTATCTCAAGTGAATGAAATACATGAAAGCGGTGCATTGGGGACAAAATTAAACTCGACAATTTTTAGATATGGTGATGTAGCAAGTATTGCAGTGGGAGATTTGCCGATGAGTACTAGCCCAAATCAATCCAGAATACCAGCAAATTTTAATGGAGATGGCAAAACTGACATTTTATATACAAATAATTCATTTAATGGTTTTTCGACAAGAATTGCATACCTAACCCATAGTCAAGGACTTACGGGGTTTAATACTAAAGTGATAGGAACTATAGATATGAACGGTGATGGTGTAGATGAAATAATAACAACAAAATATGAATATAAAAATAGTTCTTATCACTTAAGAGGAGTGAGAGTATATAAAATATCTAACTCAACTAACAACATTATAGATAGTATTTCATACACTTATCCATTGACAACAACTGGAGGTAATGACGTATATACTGGTGATTTTAATGGGGATGGCTTGGGTGATTTTATTTTATTTGGTTCTCCCAGCGGTAACGGATCTCACTATTATCTTTTTTCGGGTAATAAAACCACTACCGTTATTACAAATGGACCAATTATTATGCCGCCATCAACACAAGGATATAACTTTTTTGTGAGTGGTGGCGCCTCTGCTAATGACTATAATAATGATGGTAAAACAGAAATATTTTCAATCGGATCTAGCGGAATGGCAATGTTTGATTTATCTCCTGTACCATTCTCAATTAACTACTTTCAATCTGGAACCCAATTCTCTCCCAATAATTTAATGTATCATGTTGATCTTAACGGGGATGGGTTAACGGATATATTGAAACGTGCATCAAAAACAGATAATAACTCTGATTGGAACTATTGTACTAATACCGGTAATGGCTTTATTTGTGACTATTTCCAATTTTTCGTTGACTTACCTAAAATTAACAATTATTCTGGAGATGGATTATATTTTGCAGACTTTGATGGAGATAATAAACAAGATGTTGTGCACGTACTTAGGCAAGCAGGAACTACAAATACCTTAATACATTTGTACAGATATACTAATTTATTACTCCCGCACATAAAGTCATTTTACACGACTTTAATTTATTATGATCGGAGCAACGAACCTACCTTTGATACTAATGGAGATGGTAGAGCCGAAATTTATCATTGGGCAGCGAACCCAGCACAAGCTCCAAGATTGCTTACTAATGGCATTGATTGCATATCTAATATCCTTGTGGCTGTTAAAAACGGAGAAGGCCACGTAACGACATTTGAGTATAAGAAAATGTCTGAAAAAATT
>JANMMV010000758.1:0-5764 GCA_031373565.1 Saprospiraceae bacterium | reverse complement strand
CTGATAAAATTAATAAGCATTATAAGTCTGGAAATACACTTATTGATCTGCAGACAATGGCGCAGATTAAACACCAAGAGCATTATAGTTACAATCCAATCAAATACGAAAAAGGGGTATCATCAGTAGCTGAGTTAATGAGTGCTCATCTGAAACATATCTATCAACGATTCTCTATCTATCAATTGGAATTAGAATCTTGGGGGAAAATTCAGAATTATGATTTCGGTCCTGATCAACAGAAATTAATGCAAATTTGTCAAATTATCTACCAAGAAACTTATCCTGATTTTTTCACTAAACTATTTGAACTCTTAAAATGTGACAAAATTGAGATACTGCGTGATTTGACAAATCGGTTAGTGCAAGGTGAGTGGCCGCATAGGAGTTTTGAAGAAGTAATTTGTACAATATACCTGATTCGAAAGACAACAGATTTGCGACAGCGAGGATTTGATATTGACACCAAACATTTATTATCTACACTGTATGAATACGCAATGAACCAAGGTGTTTATACGGAGCACGGCAAACTTGCACCCGTGACATTTAGAAATATTATTTCCAATCTGAGTAGTTTTCAGTCTTTCGATTTTACAAAGAAATTTATTGATAAATGGTATTTGGAAGTGGAGTCACCATTCCCAGAATCAACTCGAGATGTTTGTCATGCCAACAATTGCTTTAAAGATAAACGATATGAGGAAATCTTAGAACACACCCGGATGAAGAATTTTGTAGATCATCAAGAAAAGTCTTTTGCATTACTCCTACACTTGATCGGTACTTTTATGAATAGAAAAGAAGATTATATCATGTTCGAATTGGATCATCACAATTTTGCATCTTACATCAAAAGGAATAAAATAGAGTTTTCTAGCAAGAGTTATAAAGGTATGTTGAACCTCGTAGAGGTTATCAAGAAGGTAGATAAAAGAGTTAAGAATATCGATTTGAAATCGTATGATTATCTTTTTTTTCGTGATTGGTGTGAAGACTTGGTAAAAAAGGAGTAAGATTTTGCCTTACTCCTTTCATATGGTTTTAGTTAACATCCATCAGTATCCTCACCAATAAAACTGTTGGAAATCACAATGTTGTTGTTACTAATGACTAATTTGACTTGTGTGGAAGAATAAGGAAGGATCTTCACATTGTTTAGATTGTTATAGATATTTCCCGATCCGTTCGTGCATTTGACATCGCCATTGATACCCGAAATAGATAGTGATTGAACATTTATCGTAGTATAACTTGTCAGTGACATGTAGATCTTTACACTAAGTGTGTCGGCGTTTACTGCTGATGATTCTATCTTTAGACATTCGACGGTAGTTTCGCTACCGTTCGGTAAGGTGTACATGACGGAGATATTTACAGACGTACGGGTTTCTGTTTGGATATTATCGTTATCGAGCAAATATTCCTTAGTACACGATGAAAATAAAAGGCATAGCAATGCCAATGGAAACATGGTTTTCATAAAAAATAAATTTAAAAATTGTTAATAAATAGGTTCGTAATTACCTCCTTCGTGGCCTTTGAAGGGAGGTAAAAAAATCACTTGATCATAGCTGTGCACTGCTTGATCATGTTCAATTAAGCATTAATCTGTCAAAGACAAACGAACGCTATTTCATGGAAATAATATCGTGTAGGAGCTTATCTATTTTTCCTTGTTGAAGTAATTTGTAGCTTCAACTCTATTGTAGACTTGCAATTTTTTATAAATTGACGTGATTTGAACTTTTACGGTTCCTTCGGTGATTTTTAATTTGTGAGCAATTTCCTTATTTAACATACCATCGGCTATCAGTTGTAGAATATGTTGCTGGTGTTCTGTTAATAATTCATTTGATCTCTTTTTTTGTGAAGATTTGAAACTTGCGATCACCTTTTTTGCAATAGTAGGGCTCATGGCTCCGCCACCATTGATAACATCTTCTATGGCTTTGACTATATCTTGGAATGAATCATCTTTTAGTAAATACCCAGAAGCCCCTTCCTTCAAAGCTGTAAACAGAAGTGCTTCAGTATCAAAAACGGTAAACATGATAAACTTGATACCTGGATGCTCTTTTAGGATCATTTGCATACACTCTACTCCAGACATGTCAGGAAGCCCTATATCACAAATAATAAGATGCGGTGGAGCTGCCATTATTCCAATTATGCTTGTTGCAGCATCCAAATAGTGGTTTGCACATGAAAAGCTCGAACTTTCATTTATAAAGTTCTTCAAAGATCTACCTATCAATTCTTCATCTTCAATAATACTAACTGTATGTGTTTTAAATGTTTTCATATTACAAAGATATGGGTCTTTCGATTACGCTAAAATATGACTTTAGTCATAGTGGGAAAACAATGTCAATTTTACAACCATGATCTCCAACTATTGATATTGTTCCTTTTAACTCGGCTACTCTTTTGTGAATCCCGCTGATGCCGTAAGATTTTTGTTGACTGTTTGCTTCCTGACGAAATCCTTGGCCATCGTCCTGTATAGAAAAAGAAATAGATTTTACTTCACAGCGGATAGAAACATTTACTGTGGTAGCGTTAGCATGTTTAAGTACATTGGTTACCGCTTCTTTTGCGATAAGAATGAGGTGGCGCCTAGTTACTCCATTTATCATAGTATTTCCGTCACCATGATACGCTAACTGTAATTGAACATCCGAATGCCGAAAGCTTTGTTGACACGTTGTTCTTAGCCTGGATACCAAACTTGAAAAATTATCATTTTCTTCATCAAGAGACCACAACATATCTCGCATACTTTCTATCATAGAGCTTGACAGATTGCTGATGTTAACTTTTACTTCATCGTGGTGCGGTTGGTCAATGTTATGCGTTAAGAATTTTATTTTTGCCAGACCACTACCTATCTCATCGTGAAGATCTTGTGAAAGCCTTTGGCGCTGATCTTGTAAGAGCCTTATTTTTTCCAGTTCATTTTCTTTTAAATATAGTTTGCGTTTTGTCATTAAATATTGAGCAAAAATGCCAAGACTAAAAATAGTAAAAATGCTACTAATCAAAAACCACGGCCGTAAATAATAGGGTTGCAGTATTGTTATTGAAGTCACACTAGCATCTGATTCAATTTCATTACTGCCGATGGCTTTGATTTCAATATCGTATTTGCCGGGGGACAAATTTGCAAGATTTATTTGTGAACTATCAGTTTTTTGCCAAGTTGTGTCATTAGCATTGATTCTATAAAGGCTAACTGGCACTTTGTCTGAATAAGGATCATTATATACATACTTGAACAATAAAATCCTATAATCATGCGGAATGAAGTGATATGTATTAGGTAATATCATCTTATTATCTAGTTCCAAAGAAATGTTCTGTAATTTTGGTTTGTCTAAATATGCCGAATAACAATCCTCGTTTATTGAAACATATTCTTGATCAACCTTTACATATACATTCCTATTGTAGCACACTGGCGGGAAAGCAGGTATTTTATGCAATTGCTCTAATAAGACTTTATTGAATGATTTGGTTTGTAAGTTGAGATGGTATATTCCTGCAGAAGAAGTGATCCAAGCAGCCCCATTATTATCGATAGAAGTTCCATAATATTCAACGGATGCTAGATTATTTAGAGACATCAATTTTTCTACTTTTGATGGTGTAAGTCTGTAAACTCCTTTGTTGGTACTTAGCAGAACAAAATTACTTTCCCTTAGAATATGATTTGTAAATCCAACTGCACTGATTATATCCTGATTCGTAGCGTTTATTAGCAGGCCTTGATTATTTATGGCATAGATGACACCTTTAAATTCAAAAATATGGATGTAATCATGACCCGAATATACTTTATGGTTCCTTAGATTGATCTTTTCTATCGAACCAGATGAGCTAGTAACATATATGCCACTTGCACTAGGATCTAAATAGTATATATTTGATAGTCTATTTTCAGATTTATAAAGTTCTTGGAAAGCTATTTTGTCATAAATATGAATACTATTAGTTGTATACACAATAATTTCTTGTCTGCCAATATAGATTTTTGGTTTAGAATCCCTGCTATGTTTTATTGAGCAGCGAGTTCGCTTCATGATATTGCTATTTTGGTCAAATTTGTATATTGAATCATCTTTCAACCCATAAATATAGCCGCTGTCACTAGCTATTGCATCGAAAGCACTATACATAGAATTTTCTTCAATACATTCACTTTGATTGAGAAGGTTGAATGAAAATACACCTTCGCCTTCGTAGCTGACAACTAAATGACCACTAGATATTACTACCGTAGAAATTCTAGCTTGCGCATGACTTTTATTTAGTCGCTCTAAGACATCCATTTGTATTAATTGATTTTTCTGGGTGTGATAAGCAAGAATACCCTTTTCCTTTGATGCGAAAAAAAGTAGGTCATCATATTTGGCAAGCGCCAGTATAGGTTGTGGCGCAATTTTGACTAAATTATTTACTAGATTTTGTATATCGCTTTTTATAAGTCCCGAGGATGTCGCTAAATAAAGTTCACCATTGTCGATGAGCACTGCATCGCATATTGTTGTATTTAGTGCCCCATGATTAAGCATCTTTTTTTCCCATGTGCCACTAATTTTGCTATATAACTCTATGCCTGATCCGTTTGCCCAAGGGCATCCAATAATAATATCCTTCGAATCGTTAATAGAGAATCTTATGCTTTTGTTGTTAGTCGATATCGTTTCAATTATCCTATGTTTCTTGAAGTCATATTTGATAATCTGATTTTCTACCGTCATCCAGACGCAATCACTAGTTTGATCAAGATGGAAAAGATGATAACCATATTTGTAGACGTTGCCTTTATCATCAGCAATTTGACATGAATGAAACTTGCCTTCATTTTTGTCAAAAATATTTAGAAACTCATAAGATGTTGAGATGTCAAAACTATCATTGATGGCATACAAATGGCTTTGTATATAACTACCTTCCAACCCGGTATTCTTTGAGTCAGAAAATGTATATTGCTTGGTTTTGTTATCAAAGCGATGCGTCCATCCCAGCGAACTACTACTTACCCAGTAATCCGAAGGGCTATTGTATTGATAAAACCAATTGTATTGGTTGCTGAAGGAGTAAAGCTGTGTTTGACCGAAAACATAAACAGAACAGCATAGCAATGTTAGGATAAGATATAGTTGAAAATATCTACGAATGCCCAGGTCCATCAATTGCATTGGCTATTCTGTAAGGATTGAAGGCTGGGCTTATCTCTGGACGCCACAGTGGTGGACATGGGGCAGCAAGAATCATTACAGGTAACATCGGTTGTGTACTGTCAGTAGTTATTATACCATCACTATTTGTATCAAAAATATTTATTTCTGCTTTGATTGTATAATATGGTCCTGATCTTTCCATTTGAGAATATAAAGCAGAATAACCAATATTAATATTAGCCAATGAAAAATAGATAAATTCACCCTCGGAAGAAGTAAGAAATTCAATTTCTACCTTACTAAAAAGGCAAATTACTAAATCCCCCTTGGTTAAGAGATTAAAATTTGAATTAATTGAATTCATTGAACCATGACCATCTAGTTTGTGTGTTGGAGAAAACATGTTAGGAACTAATGAATCTACTCTTTCAAATGTTTCTGAAAGTATGCTGAATTTTAACGTATAAATACCTTGCACAAGCACGATTTCTATTACTAGTCCTTTTGCGTTAATAATAGAATTGATAATATTTGATACTTGAACTTTTTCGACTTCCCAACATATATTTATTGGAGGT
>JANMMV010000736.1:0-8087 GCA_031373565.1 Saprospiraceae bacterium | reverse complement strand
GTGATAAAGTGATAAAGTGATAAGGTCATAAGGGGATAAGGTCATGAGGTCATAAGGGGATAAGTTTATAAGGTGATAAGGTTATGGGTTATGAGGTTATCGGGTTAAACTAAATGTGGAAAACTCAAAGTTAAAAAATTATTTACTATGATCATTTTTGTGTCGATGAGCTACGTCAGCTACGGATTATGTACGGGTTATCAATTAAGTATCTATTAAGTATCTATTAAGTATCTACGGAGTATCTACGGAGTATGTGTGGCAGCCATTTCAGTTAAATTAGGAAATAAAACGATATACCGTCTTTTGATATCCATCAGTATCACGATATGCCATTAAGTGAAAGCACCCAATTTACACATATTCTAAAAATTAAATACATCAGAACCACACCGTCAATTCATAATAGACTATCTTTGTTTTGAAGATACTATTACTTGAAGAATACTATCTTTTCATACGAACCTATAGAAATATTTTGTTTATTATTTTTATTTTGTAATCAAACAACTTACTCATATGAAAAGGAATTTAATTTCAAAAATCGCTCCTGGGGGGGGGATTTTGTTCTGTCTTAAAAAGTTTGTCGCGCGGAGATTTGTGCCGTTAGTGATGGTGGTGCTGATAGTATTGGGTTATTCTGATAGGGCAACAGGTCAATTGCACAATTGTGGCTTTGATGAATTGAATTCCGAAAATAGCATCATAAATATCGAAAATGAAATCTTTCTCCAAGAAGAAATGGAAAATAACCCACTAGCTATCATGAACAATCAAGTTTATACAATTCCAGTAGTTTTCCATGTTATCCATCGCGGGTTTCCTAATGATAATTCAAACATCCCAAATTATTTGATCACGCAAGCTCTACAAGATTTAAATGATGACTTTTCTGACACTGGAGGAACTGGTAACAACGTTCAAGTACAATTTTGTTTAGCAAAGAGAGATCCTTCGGGTCAAGCTACTACTGGAATAAATCGAGTTAGCGGAGCATCAATTCCTAGTTATATAAATTCTGGTATCAGCACTTCTAACCAAGTAGAAGTAAAATCTTTAAGTATTTGGCCAAACACCGAATATTTAAATATTTGGATAGTACACAGAATAAGTGGGAATGGATTTCTTGGAAATGCGACTTTTCCAGGCACCAACTCAAATATTGACGGAATAGTTCTAACATCTTCGATTGTAGGTGACCCTAATGACTCAGGAATTATAACTCATGAAGCTGGGCATTTTTTAGGATTATACCATACATTTAATGGAGGATCGGTTTCGAACTGCCCCTTGAATAACAATTGCCTATCGGATGGTGATAAAGTATGTGATACGAAAGCTCATAAGACATTTAGCAGTGTTCCTTATCCATGCAATGAAGCTGAATACAATAATTGTGAACTAAATTTTCCATTTCAAAATCAAGTTTCTAAAAATTATATGAACTACACAGAAAATCAATGTAAAACTGAATTTACTCCAAAGCAAATAACTCGGATGAGGTGTAACCTTATTTTATTTAGGTCTTCACTAAAAGAGTCTTTAGGTTGCCTTCCAGTTTGCAACAGCGTAATTGCAGACTTTAATTTAAATACAAATGTTGGATATGCACCACTAACAGTCCAAGGAATTAATCTTTCGACTGGTGCAAATTCATATTTGTGGTCTGTGACGGGTTTAACATATTCTACAACTAACTTGGAACATACTTTTACAAGCCCAGGCACATATGAAATTTGCCTTTTAGCATCAAATAACGGATGTATTAATGAAAATTGTAAAAAAATTGAAATTTTATATGATATTTTAAATTGCAATAACAACCAAATTGATTGTCAAGCAAGTAATTTAATAATAAATGGCGATTTTAGTGTAAATAATATTGGAAATGCTGCAGTTCATTTTGGTACTTTTCTTCAAGCTAATTATATTAAATATGATGAAAATATTTGTAATTGGAATTTGAGATTTGGAACTCCTGCCTTTTGTTCTACTGTAGGACTTGATGATTGGATATTATTGTATCGAGGTCAAGAAGCTATTGTAACTAAAAACAAAGTTCCCCTTGTTAAAGGAAATAAATATATTTTGGAGTTTGAATATTTAGATGTATATACAGGACAACTTTTTAATGATTACAGTGGCATGTTATACTTTGGTTTTACTGATAATAATTCATTTGGTTTTGATGAGTCAAATTTAAGTATAATTGATGCAATCAAGCCAACTCCTGAAATAAATGGCACATATGTAGCTTGTTATAACACTGAATATACTAAAGTATCTTTTCCATTCACATATAACTTTGAATCCCCAAAGCATTTTTCATTTGCAACAGGATTAGATTTAAAATCCCATTATATACATATTAGAAATGTTAAATTAACATGCAGTGAAACTGAATGTAATGCGAATATTAATTTTACTTATAATCAAGATAAATGTGTATTTGATTTCCAAGCTTCTAGTTCAGATACAACTTTAAATAATTTTACTTGGGATTTTGGTGATGGAACAAGTGGTATTGGACAAAATATTTCACACACTTATCTTTACCCTGGTACATTTCATATTTGTGTAACTGTCTCGTGCGACTTAGAAAATTCAGTAACAGAATGTCTCGATATCACAATAGACCCTGCATCTTGTCAATCAAAATGCAAAACCATCTCACCGATATCTGCGACCTTATGTCAAAAGGAGGATACTGACATAGCATTCCTTACCAACTTTTGCTTCAATGTCCCAAAAGGATTCAAGGCTTGCTCACAAAATGGGCTGTATGTGGATGCCGATGATGTGTCCATTGCAGTCACTTCCACATTTATAGATGTTTCAAATCCAGGCTATGACAAAGTATGTGTAGCAGCTTATATCACGCCTCTCAATGGCTATGATCTAAATACTAACAGTACATCGGGGCATATAACCATGTGCAATCAAGATAGTATGATTTGTATGGAGTTTGTATTATCAGGGACAAAATGTGATAATTGCGTAGAGCAAGAGATATTAGCCACAGCCACATGTGATGACCCGATTGCTACTGATAATTTGTATCGTTTTTGTGGAAGTTTAAATTTAGGCAGTGGGGTAGTTGGAGATGAATGTGGTCATGTATCAGCTGATGCTGGTCTGGTTGGTACTTTGTCAGGTGTCCCAGGAAATTACACTTATAATTATTGCATCACAAGCACGCAAAATGGTAATTTTACTGTAAATGATATTTTATGTTTTGAGATAAATGGTATCAAGACCTGTCAAACACTTAGGATTAATTTGCTGCCATGTGACCCACCTGTGGATGAATGCACGCATATAGAAGATTGGGCTGTTAAAGATTATGAGTGCACTACAGTTGAAGAAGGTCAAGCTATATTTAACTTTGGAATGACATTTGAAGGGGAGTTGTGCCCTGGGGGTATAACCGCCACAATGAATGGAGCATCTTCTGTTGTTATAAATAGCTACAGCCAAAATGGTCGATGGATGTCTTTTGATGCGACTTTTAAGTTTGATTGCCCTTTTAATCAGTCGTTGACATACACACTCGAAATCAAATCCTGCGATGGAAATGGTGGTTTTAATTGTTACAGATTCCCATTGAGATTGAAATGTGCCAATAGCCTTTGTGACAATAATAACGGTGGTGGTGTTATTGGGTTTAGATCAAAAACGGATAACAGGATAATACTGTTTCCTAATCCAGCAGGCGATCAATTGAATGTTGTCATGTCAAACAAAATTCCGAATTTTCCATATACTATTTCTAATCCACAAGGGCAACCTATTTTATTTGGCAATTTTTCGCAACTGCATAATGTTTTAGATATTTCACAGCTGCAAAGCGGAGTATATTTTCTGACGACCGAAGGCATTGCTGGTGAAGCAGATGTTCAAAGATTTATAGTCATTCATTAACTTATTAAATAGATGCACGTGTCAAGCTTGATTTTTATGTTTGGCACGTGCATAATAATTTATGCGCATAATTAATTTCATTTTCGTTTGGATCATTTGTAGCTTGACAGTGTTAAGCCAGACCCCACTTTACGACCAATGTGATGTAAGCCATGTAGAAATTGACGCAAGACTCGAAACTCAATATGCAGAAGCAGTGGATTTACATATTAAAAACCGTTCGGCAGATACCGTCATTATACTACCAATGGTTATTCATATAATTCATGACAATGGTCTTGAGAATATCTCCGATGTGCAAGTGTTTGCTGCTGTAGAGAGGCTTAATGATCTGATGCGCAATAGAGGAAATCATTATAACCCGATTGCCAATGATACGAAGATAGAATTTTGTTTAGCAAAAAGGCATATCGATGGCAGTGAATTTAATGGTATCAATCGAATCTTGTCACCTTTTACTGATATGCGTTTAGCAGATGAAAATCAACGAAGTCAAATGCTAAATTTGACAAATTGGAATCAGAGTCAATATATAAATGTTCGCATTGTGCGTGTCGCATGTAATACAAATTGCACAGTTGCTGGATTTGCGGGATTACACTTTGGTCCTGTGATGATTTATAAAGTATTGAGTGAAAGTAAAAATATCACGACTTGGATGCATGAGTTGGGACATTTTTTTGGATTGCAGCATACCTTTCACGGTGGATGTAAAAACGACAACTGCCTATTGGATGGAGATTATGTGTGCGATACACCACCTGATAATAACAATTCACCACATTGTGGTTTGCCACTCAATAGTTGTACATCTGACAGCGATGATGTAGATGTACGCAATCCATTTAGACTTGCTATGATAGGTGGTGTGGGAGATCAGGTAGATCACAACGATAACGTGATGGACTATGAACTTCCTTATTGTAGAACTGGTATCACTCAAGGCCAAATAACTCGTTGGAAATTTTTTCTCAATACCGTTTACCAAAATCTACTCGTCTCTAAAGCTTGCCATCCTATCTGTAAAATAGCTACAAATGCTTCATTTACTTTAACTTCAAATACTGTAAATGTCGGTCAAGTATTACCGATTGTCAATTCATCTAGCCAAGGCCAATCATATCAGTGGTGCATCAACAATAAAATAGTCAGCACTGATTATCAGCCGGTGATTGCTATCGATTCTGCTGGAAGTTACACTTTAATCTTAAAAGTAATACCAAATGATGATGCATGTGAAATTGCAATCTTGGAGCGCACTATTAATATAACATGTCCTGTAAGTACATGTTACACATATAAAGTAGATAATGGTGTTGTAACCTGGAAGTCTTGTAGTATTCCTAACCAAAATGATACCATATTTATAAAAGAAATAAGTGGAACAAATATTCATTTCTCAACTATATCTACTGGGAATTTTTCTCTCCCAAATGTAGGTAACTATCTCATCTGTCAACGCGTAAGCAACGACAGCTGCTCTATGGAAGAGTGCCATTTGATAAATTTTAAAAACATTGAAAATGAGATTTGTGATAATGGGATTGATGACGACGTAGATGGCTATGTTGATGGTTTTGATAATGACTGCCCTTGTGTATCGGACTCATATTTTAATTTCTGCGATACAAGTTGTCAGTTAATTTCAAATACTTCTAACCCAATAATACTACAGCAAAAATGGTCTAGTGAAAAGGTAGGTAGTAGTTGGGGGCATTTACTTTCATTTATTGACACTAATGGTGATGTTAAAGTTATAACAAAAAAAAATAGTGGGAAAGAAATATTAGGTTTAAACGAAATTTGCACTAATCATATGCTATGTTTGGATGGCAATAATGGGATGACAATACAAGATTTTCAATACAACTCGAGCACGGGTGGCATTAGTTTTACAACTTACCCTTTTAGTACTTTTAAATATGGTGGAACTCAATATGTTACGACTTCCAGATTTGATTCGTTGATTCTGATGGATATAGATGGTAATATCAAATGGAGAAAATACTTTCCCAACATTCAAGAATCAGCTATTAATGTCGCAGATTTTAACCAAGATGGATTGGCAGAATTATATTTAATGAATAAAATAGTTTCTGTTGAAAATGGTGAAATTTTACTTCAAGATTTAGTTGTGAAAGGTGGGAATAATGCTACCAAAGGATTTCCTATTGGCTCCATTCCATCAAATCGATTTGGTTACGGGAATAGCGTGGCTGCAGACTTATTACCATCTCCGGGACTTGAGTTAGCAGCTGGAAATGTAGTTTATGAAGTTATCTTAAATAATAATCTTTCATCTATTGGCAATCAATTTATTCCACATTTTGCCGACATACCTGTCCAAGATGGAATTACATCAATTGGTGATATTGATAGTGATGGACAGTTAGATGTTATTGTTGTCAGAAATCAATTCTATATTGATGGTGGTGGCATCTATGTATGGAATCCACGCACAGGAGACATGATAGCCCAAGGGCCTTCTGGTGAGTCTGGAAGCATCGCTTTTATAGGTGATGTAGATGGTGACTGTCGACCAGAGATAGGAGTGGTTTTTGCATATGAACTAAGGATGTATAAATATGACGGTTCGCAGAGTTTAAAGTTATTGTATTCAATACCAACAAGTGATAGATCTGGTTCTACAGGCATTACCATGTTTGATTTTAACCAAGATGGACGAAATGAATTGATATATAGAGATGAAACAACGTTAAGAATAATGGAAGGAATGACTGGGAACACTTTGGCTTCAACTGCAATGTTTTCAAATACTGGTAAAGAATACCCCATTATAACGGATATAGATTTAGATGGACAAGCTGAGATTTTGACAATTGGTTTCATGGCTGGAGAAAATCCTGAAGACTCTCGCGTTTACTGCTTCGAGTCAGGCGGCACACCATGGGCACCTGCTCGATCTGTATGGAATCAATACGGCTACCATGTCACCAATGTCAATGACGATCTCACCATCCCAAGACATCAGCAGAATATGGCGGTATTCTTTGACACAGACTCGTGCGCGCAACAGACGTGCCCGCAACCTTACAACGCCTTCATGACGCAGGCGACATATCGCACACAGAAAGGATGTCGTGTGTGGCCATCACTGCCTGATTTGAGTATTAGTGCGACGGCTACCTGTGTCGGTGATAGTATAGATATGTGTTTTATTATTACAGGGAGACTTGATACGCTACGGACAGTACCTGTGTCTTGTTATCCTGTAGGCCTTGGTATTCCTGATGCGCCACCTTTGGAGACTATTTTTTTGACAAAAGATACAACTTGTATCCGAGTTCCTAGATTTGTGGGTATCGATACACTTGCCATCATAGTCAATGAAGATGGTAGTAGCTTATATCCGATATTATTACAATATAAATATACTGAATGTCGATATGATAATAATGTTTTCATTTTAGACCTACCAGATCGATTGCCCACCATTGATCTAGGGCCCGATCAGACTAGCTGCGTGGGCAAGGTTATTACCCTCAATGCTGAACCAGGCTATACGACTTATAGATGGAGCGATGAGAGTAATGACGAAAGCTATACTACTGGGGATACGGGTTTGCATTGGGTAGAAGCGACGGATATATGTGGCCTTGTTAGTAGAGATAGTATTTTGCTTGATATCAAGCCTTCCTTCACCATCGACCTAGGCGACGACAAAAATATCTGCCCGAGCGAGTCTATAACACTGTCCTATACCGAGCCATATGATCAGCTATTTTGGTTGCCGCAAGGACGAGTGTCTTGTGATACCTGTGCAACCACGACTTTGTTGGGTAGGAGCGATACTTTGATCTCACTATTTGTGATCCGAGATGATTGTATCAGCACCGATACGATAGCGATAGATTATGTAGAGATGGATCTTGTCAGTCTAGGGCCCGATTCACGGCTTTGCCTAGGACTTTTGGATTCTTTTATTATCAAGGTGCCTTATGATAGTCTCGTCTGGTCACCGAGTAGCTTGGTTTCGTGCGATACGTGTCGCGCTATACAATTGTTGGGTTCTGATGATTTTGAATTATCAATATTAGCCTATACGCAAGGATGTGAGACTCGTGACACGGTATCCATTGACTATATACAGCGAGTGGATCAGACACGACGGATCAATCTGTGTGATGGTGACACTTTTAACTACG
>JANMMV010000723.1:0-6075 GCA_031373565.1 Saprospiraceae bacterium | reverse complement strand
CAAAAAACTCTGGGTCAAAATTAGCCAACGAAAGATTTGTCAACACTTCATCAATATGCGCTTTGTCTTTAAGCCATTTTTCACACACTGCATGACGATACCTTACACCCATCAGATGAAAACCTGTAATGGAACTTGTAGTTGTGTCGTAATTGATCCGAATGGCTTTATTCACCGTAGCATGCTGCCAATAAATCGATTTCACATTTTCAGACAACTGAGTAGGAATATCACCATATACTTGGTACTCTATATCAAAGAACTTGGCTGAATTGAACCATATTCCAGGATTGTATTTTGTGGCCTCGCCACAGATCGTTTTGGCAACGGTTTGACCCATCATGCGACCCGTGTACCAAAGCGCTTCAATAGGACGTCGACCATTGTTGGGAGTTGATAACTCCGCACAATCGCCTAGCGCATATACGTCTTCTGCCGACGTTTGTAAATATTCATCTACGACAACGCCCCTATTTACTACGATACCAGATGGCTTAATAAAATCTACATTGGGACTCACACCAACGGTTAAACCTACAAATTGGCAATTGATCTCTTCACCTGAGTTTTTACAAACCAGCGACGAGGCTTTCCCATCCGTGCCTTTGATTTCGAGCAACTCTTCACCCAATCTCAAATCTATACCATTGGCTAAAATGTGCCGATTAATCATTTGAGACTCTTCGGCGGGTAGGACGACATCCCAAAAACTCGATTCTCTAACTAGCATGGTAACAGGGATGTGTCTACTATGGAACATCTCTGCCATTTCAATACCTATCAGGCCACCGCCGACAATAACCGCTCTGTTGATGCCTGATTTAGTGGCTGTCTCCATGCCTTGTAGATCTTGTAGATGGTACAATCCTTGCACGTTTTGAAGATCTTGCCCTGGCCACCCAAATTTATTAGATTTTGAGCCCGTAGCTAAGATCAATTTATCGTACTTCAGTGTATTTCCGTTATCAAGAGCGATTGACTTATTAGTAGTATCGATATCCTTGACAAATGCTTTGATAAGTTCGATTCTATTCTTGACCCAAAACCAATCTTCGTAAAGCTTGGTATTTTCAAACGGCATGTGCCCCATGTAGATGTACATGAGTGCAGTTCGCGAAAAAGGATGAAGTGATTCTCCAGAAATCATCGTGATTTCGTGGTCGCTGTTCTTTCGAATGCGCCGAGCAGCTGTCGATCCAGCAATGCCATTACCGATGATAACGATTCGTGCCATAATTGTTACTGTTTCAAGTCACTTTTGAGCAAATCCTTCACTTTAGCAAGGGTTCTAGTCCTTCTAGGGATGCTTTCACCGCGGACGTAACCTTGATTAGGGTTCAGCTTTACAAAATCCTGATGATAATCCTCCGCTTGATAAAACTTGTCAAACTTCACGACTTGCGTTGCAATCGGTTTGGTATATTCTGATGCAATTTCTTTGATTTTTGCTTCAATGCTTGCTTTTTCAGTAGCGTTTCTATAAAAAGCAATCGTTCTATACTGTTTGCCAAAATCAGGTTTCTGACCGTCAACAGTTGTAGCGTCAATAGATGCAAAAAATACCCTTAGAAGATCGTTATAACTAACGACGGCAGGATCATAGTACACTTCAAATGATTCAGCATGGCCGGTTAATCCTGCGCCTACAGATTCGTAGGTAGGATTGGTTTCTTTGCCACCTGAATAGCCAGAGATGACTTCACTCACACCCTTGATACTTTCGAAAATGGTCTCTGTACACCAGAAACAACCACCTGCAAATGTAGCCACTGCAGTAGATGTTTTAGGTACAAATAGTAAACCATCACCATCGATACAATAGCGCAAACCTGTAGGTGCTGGACCATCATTGAAAACATGACCCAAATGACCATCACAACGCTTGCAAGTGAGCGCATCCCTGCTCATCCCAGCACTATTGTCTGTAGCGACGTTGAGACTATTTTTGTAATATGGTTGGAAATAACTAGGCCATCCAGTACCGGAATTAAACTTGGCTTCCGATGAAAATAGTGGGTTGTTGCAGCCTGCGCACACATATACGCCCTTGTCTTTCACTTCATATAACTCGCTTGAAAAAGGACGTTCCGTACCGTGTTCTCTGAGAATATAATATTGCTTAGGTGTCA
This sequence comes from Saprospiraceae bacterium, assembly GCA_031373565.1. Classification (GTDB taxonomy): domain Bacteria; phylum Bacteroidota; class Bacteroidia; order Chitinophagales; family Saprospiraceae; genus OLB9. The sequence goes on along the minus strand of JANMMV010000723.1, from coordinate 3,946 downwards.
ATTTCTTTTTCCATTCAGCATCAGTCATTACTACCTTGGACGTCCATGAAGTATCTAAAGAGATCGAAGCATCTCTTACCTTTGGTATTGATGCACTAACGACTTGCTTGCCTTTCTGTGCACATGCAGTAAAAGCTAAAAAAATGAATATGCTATAAATAATGCGTATCATATTTGATTTTTGTTTATAAAAATGAATTGTAATAATTGAATTATTGGTCAAAATATTGCTTTTTAGTCTACCTTAGAGAATACTTCAGAAACCTTCTGATCTTTGTGACTTACGGTCAAAATATACGTTCCTTTTGCGAATTGAGCGACATCGATTTTCAGTTGCGACGATGAAATGGTACCAGACTGTACTGTAACGCCTTGCGTGTTATAAATATAATACTGTCCACCGATAAGCAAATTATCTACGTTGACATGCAAGGTGTGACTTGTAGGATTAGGAAAAACCGAGATTTGAACTTGAACTTGTCCTTCTTCACTTGTTGTAGAAACAATATTCGGGTTAAACAGCGTAGATTGTGCAGCTTGAACAACTGACAAATCACTATCAGATATGATAGCTAAAGCCGAGAGTCTCTTTAAAGACCAAAGCGCATTTTTTGCAACTTTTGACTTATAAATGTAATCAGGAGCACCTAATTTAGGTGCAACAAAGGTAATAGGATTTGTACCGTTGAATGATTTTCTAAAAACGTCATAATGCTGCTTCTCACCATTGGGCGAATTATAAAAAACGGTATCTTCTGCCATCGGAACGTATAACTGTAGATTTGTCAGATTATGCTGACTTTCTGCTCTAACTGAAACTGAGACCCCGATCGAATCATTACCAACCGGAGATAACGAAACAACAATGCTAAGCGGTGACGTTTGATTGTCATAGCTGTTGTAGATAGCCACATTTTGAACATCAGAACTACTTTTGATATCACCATTGATTGAAAAAGTCGGTGTACCTCCGTAGACACCGTAGAAATTTGTTCGGGCGTCGTTTTCTACTTTATTTTGTGTGCTAAAAAGACACGTGCTATATGGCGAACTCGGATGGTAGGCAATATGGATGACATCGCTTTTTTTTGCGAGGGCAGTATAGAAACCAGGATTGCGAGAAGCACAAACACTACATCGAGAATTTGTAAAATGCTCAACGATGATCGATTTCTTGACTTGGCTTATTGCGGATGATGACATTATCAGCAGCAAAATAAAAGTGTGTAGATGTGATGATTTCATGTGATTACATTAAAGATTAAAAACAATTTATTTTAATTTATTTGCCATTAACGGCCCAATTATATTCTAGGTATGCTAGAGAAGCTCCTTTGGCTACTGGTGTGGTTAAGTACTTATTCAAAAATGAAGTTACATCACCGAAATCTGTTTTATACCAATCAAAAATACGAGAAAGCTTCAAGCTACTCGCTTGTACCACGGTCGATGATTTATTGTTGACAAATGCCTTTGTTTGCGCATCTAATAATTTCTGCACATTTACACCGGTAAATGCAGCATTGAGCAAAGGTGGGCACGAAACAGCGCCGCAGTTAAGCGCAAAATGTATACGCGGATCTTTGAATGTCGGTCTCACAATGTTATTCTCAATGTCGTTGAGTGATTTTTTCTGTCCGTTGAGCATAATTCTCTTTACATCCCAAGGCTTGCCCGCATCAAGATCTTTGATGGATTTGAGTGGATAGTTATCTACTATTAGCTGCACTGTCGCTAGATTATATAGGTTGATATAAAATGCAAGTTGCTCATTAGATTTGAGCGTTGCAGGATTGATTTGTGCATATTGCGTCAAAATAGCCTTTAATTCTACTTTTTTAATTTTCAAGCCCGAATAATCGACAACGCCCGCAGCTGTAACATGCTTCTTTAAGATCGCATCCCACTTAGAATGATCGACAGTTTGACTTGCAAGATTGAAAGCAAATAAGCCAAAAAAGATGCTTAAGAAAATGTTTGATTTAAAGGTATTCATTTATTAATTAGTTGGTTTTACACGCTTAAAATGCTCCTTGTTAAAATGAAGCCAAGTACTACTCTTCAAAAGAAACAAATAATCCACGAGGATTCGGAAGAATTGAATCCCTTCCATCATAATACAAAGATACGAGACAATAGTCACAGAATCATCACATTGAAAAGATTGTTCAATTGTGTAGGCATGGACATGTTTACATTTTGCGCGGCGGGGGCTATGATTAGGTCTTTGACTGCTACTGTTTTATGGCTCAAACGCTAACGGCTTAGGGATAGCAGCCGGCGTGCAACAAGGCGAATAGCCCGACCCGATCCGATGAAATAAGGAGAGGGAAAGCCCCAAATGAAAAAACCCTGAATCTCCGTTAGAAATTTACTCCGTGACTATTCGACTGCACATTTCGCCTATTTAAATTCAAAAAAAGTCAAATAGAGAATCTGGATAAAAAAATCTTCACTACTTTTACTTTAGAATTGATGTAAGTACTTATCTTGCTCCAAATAAAAATGTACTATGAGTAATTACACACCTGCTACCGATCGATATGATACGATGCCTTACCGCAGATGCGGAAAGTCTGGATTGTTATTACCAGCTATTTCGCTAGGTTTCTGGCACAATTTCGGAGATGTAGACCATTATGACGATTTTAGAAAGATCGTATATCGCGCCTTTGATGCAGGGATTACGCATTTTGATCAAGCAAACAATTACGGCCCATCGCCTGGTTCTGCTGAGCGCAACTTGGGTTCAATCTTAAAATTTGACTTCAAAGGATATCGTGACGAACTGATCTTGTCAACAAAAGCAGGATATAGAATGTGGCCTGGACCTTATGGTGAATGGGGATCTCGCAAGTATTTAATAGCGAGTATTGACCAGAGTTTGAAGCGATTGGGTGTTGACTACGTTGATATATTTTATTCTCATCGATTTGATCCCAACACACCACTTGAAGAAACAATGGGCGCCTTGGATGCCATCGTTCGAAGCGGCAAAGCACTTTATGTCGGGATATCTAGCTACTCTGCAAAACAAACTGAGCAAGCTGCTGAGATTCTAGATAAATTAGGTACGCCATGTATCATCCATCAGCCCAAATACTCGATGCTCGATCGATGGGTTGAAGGTGGCTTGATGGATGTACTCGATAAACGATCCATAGGATGTATAGCGTTCTCGCCACTCGCACAAGGTTTGCTGACGGATCGCTATCTCAAGGACATACCTGCTGATTCGCGTGCAGCAAAAGATCACGGTTATTTGCAATCTGAAACCATCACACAAGAAATGCGTGCGATGCTCATTAAACTCAACGATCTAGCCATCAAACGTGGTCAATCACTTGCGCAAATGTCTCTTTCGTGGCTCCTTCGAGACGAAAGCGTAACTAGTGTTTTAATTGGTGCGAGTTCTGTGAAGCAACTGAATGATAATCTAGGTTGTCTCCAAAATGTGTCTTTTACTAAAGAAGAGCTTAGTCAGATCGATAAGATACTGAAAGGTTAGAAGATGCAATCGAATTCCATATGTACAGAAAGGTTAGAAATGCGGCCTTTTACGGTAGAAGATGCTCCATTACTATTTAGTTTGGATTCTGATCCTGAGGTCATGCGGTATCTCGGCAATAAGCCCATTCAAGACATCAATGTAGTGTACGAATATCTAGGCAATATCTTGCGTCAGTACGAGGAATACAATATCGCCAGGTGGGCCGTCAGTGAAAAATCATCCGGCCAATTTATCGGTTGGGCTGGAATCAAATATATCACTGAGGAGGAAAATGGGATGAGCAATTTCTATGATGTGGGTTATCGACTGTTACCGGCATTTTGGGGAAAGGGCTACGCAACAGAATGCACCAAAGCTTGGATCGACTACGCCAAAAACAAGCTGGACATCGAAAAAATATATGCGAGTGCGCATATCGATAATCACGGTTCCCAA
>JANMMV010000710.1:0-3754 GCA_031373565.1 Saprospiraceae bacterium | reverse complement strand
TTGATAACATTTTATTATTTCACTTAATTTTTGCTTGTTTTTTTGAATTTTAATTAATAAATTAATTTCTTTTTCAACCGCTATTGGAAAACTTAATGAACTTTGATCAATGGATATAATTTTATCTCGGTCTAAAATTATTGGAATATTCCCTATATTCTTTTCAAAAGATATATACATTGGGAAAGTATTAGTTTCAGAAATTGAATTTTCTGAAATTAATATGCAAACACTCATTTTAGCTTCTTCAAACACTCTCTTGTTTTCATTATCCCTTTCAGGGAATGCGTCAATTCTCAAAATATTTTGTCCGTACAAATAGAATTCTCTAATTTTTTTTGCTTGACTATCCCCCAAGAAGGATATCTGAAAAATTTGGGAATTAATTCCTTTAATTTTCAAAATGCTTGGCGCAAGTGTTAGAAAGAGTTTATATGCGTTAAGTTTTCCTCCTTGAGCATATGAAAATCTTTTATCATTCTTAAAATATTCTAATTCATTTAATGAAATATTATCTGATTCATAAACTATATACGGCGGATTCCCTATCACCACATCAAATCCCAGATAGGCACCTTCATTACTTAGTACTTCAGGAAACTCAAATCGCCATTCGAAAGCATTGACATCATCATAAAACTTTCCACTTTGCTGCTCAGCGATCTCGGCTTCGAGTTTGTCGAGTTGCTTCTGTAGCTTATCGCGGTCTTTGATGATATTGACGTCATCGAGCTTCCCGAACAGATCACCGATCTCGGCCGCATTGTCGATTAGGGATATCCTACCACGTAGCTTGCTCATCTCGACCTTCTTAGGATCTCGCGCGTAGAGCGTCGTCGTAAACTCTGCTTTTAGCTTATCGATGAAGTCCTTGGTCTCGGCCTTGGCTTCCTTGTCATTGGTATCTTTGTATGCTTGGACGGCAAGCAGGTATTTTTCTACAGTGGTCTCCCTCTTCTTGAATACTTCTGACATATCTACATCGAGCGCGAAACGGCTGATGAGCGAGTTGCCGCACTTGATGTTGATATCGATATTGGGTAATGTCTCGAGGACATCGGGAGCCTTGTAATACGCATTTTTGAGCAATTCTATCCATAGTCGGAGACGACATATTTTGACAGAATTGGGATTGATATCTACGCCAAACAGGCATGACTCGATGATGGTCTCCTTCTCGTGAAATAGCGTCTCTTGGATACGTTGGCTTTCGGTATTCCGTGGATTGTAGGCGTATAAGTCACCATCTTCGTCGCGTATGGATAGTTCATCGTTGACGACTTCGACTTTGTAACCTCGGAGTAGCCGACCGTCTTTGTCCTGAAGGATGTGCAAGTCACTCTTGATGGCGATCATCTCATTGAGTGCAGATACAAGAAAGTGGCCCGAGCCTACCGCAGGGTCACATATCTTGATGCTGTTGACGATGGCATTGGCTTCGGTTCGGTCTTCGATTTTGTTGTATAGATCGGTGATGTCGTTGCAAGTCCAACCTTTCGATTCGTTGAACTTCTGCACTACGGCCCGACGTATCGTCTCGCGGCACATGTACATGGTGATGAAGCCCGGTGTGAAGAAAGATCCATCTTTGTAGCCGTTGATTTTCTCAAAGATAAGTCCGAGGACCGATGCATTGATGAGTGTCTTATTGTCTTCTTGTATATCTACCGAGCCTTCACTCGCAAAGTCGTAGGCATCGAGAAAATCAAACAAATACGCTAGAGCAGAGATCGTACCTGTGCGTTTTTGACCATTGGCATCTTTGAGTACGGTTTGGCTATGGATAGGCATGGTCTTCTCATCGCGTAGATTGCTGATGAGGATGGTCTCGTGTTCGAGTTCTGTCGGCTCGAAAAGCGAAGAGTTGAGATATGGCACACGTGCAAATATGGTTTTGACATCGCTATTGCGTTCTTCATGCTTTTTGGCAAGCACCTGAAAGAAGATAGTGTTGAGATCGTCGTACTCTTTGATCGTCTTATTGTTGAGAAAGAGATAGTTTTTGTCCCTTCGGTGGTAGGCCACGAGTTGACCTTCGAGCAACTTCAAAAACAAAATCCTGTTGATCCATGTAATGCTCAGTTCTAAGGCAATATTGAACAAGCGCTCATCTTTTGTGCTGCCATATTGGGATACATTACTGACACGATTGAGCTTGTCCACTGCTTCGATCTGTATAATGGCGTCTTCGAGTATCGTTCCTGAATGGCGCTCACCTTCTTTATGCCGCCCTATAAGTTTCTTGCTCCCTTCTTTTGATTCTGTGAGCCCGATGATATGAAGCAACTCAGTATAAAACCGCTTATCGAGGCTATTGCTGTCATTGGCAAAAGGTACATTGAGTAAATGATGCTCTGATAGGAGTTTGTATAGCTCGATGAGTTTGTTGTCATCATCTTTGTCGGCATTGCGCAATTCCTTTTCGTACGATCGTATGTCAAAATAGGTACAAGGTATCTCCTCATTGATCTCGTCGAGGTAAGGCTTAGCGATTTCAGTGTAGAATAAACCTGTATCTGATGTCACTTTCTGACCATCGCGCCAGGATTCATAGGCTTTGACAAATTTTTTGTTTTGATAGAACAGCTTATCAAATACAGCGGCGTCGATGATATACCACTCATAGATATTGGTAAGGATGATATTTTTGATATCAATGTTGTGTGCATCTACACGCTCACGCATATAATACAAGATCAATTCATGCAAGGCCTTTCCATTGGGCTTGTCGGCACTGATCCACTCTGATTTGTTGGATGGTCGCTTCGCTTCGATGATGACACCCACACTAGATTTATTGCTACTGTCGGTATGGATGACAAGGTCTATAGTCCCTTTGGTGTTGACTTCACGTTTGCCCCCATAATAAGTGTTGACGAGAAAGTCACGGATGAGGTTCTTTTGGTTTTCTTCCCTTTCTGACTCATCGACTTTATCTAGTAGTTTGATGAGATTCGTCTTAAATGCATCGATCTCACTACGCAGTGGTCGCACCTTCAGAAAGGCGGCATTAAGTGATTTTTTGGGTGTGGTCGGGATGAGTTTTAGCGGCATGAGTTAGATCTAATAATGATTGGTAAAGATATGCCAATAAATGTTTTTTTACTGCTTGTTTTGAAATAGTTATGCAGGATACGTTGAAGAAGATAGTGGGGGAGAAGCAAAATTGGCAAACTTGGGGCACTGCTTTGTATTTGTTTGCAGCTACATGTATAGAAGAAAAGCAGACACCATTTTTTGAAGAAAAACGGAATTTATAGATGTCGAAGTCACCCGAATGATAAAAGTTTGAAACAAACGTAGTATTTCGGCGTTACATTTTTATGATGGGGTGGTACTGAAGATTAATAATGAGGTGAAGAGTAGATTATCAATTATTTGTGCCCTCCTAAGCTAGTGCTTACATTTACAACAATATCAAAAAAATCATTAAAATGTCAATTACAAAGCTTCTTATCAGTTATGGTCTTACATTTATTGTATTTTTTATCATCGATATGGCTTGGCTCGGATTCATAGCCAAGGACCTGTACAAAAAGTATCTAGGCAGCTTTTTGAGCGAGCAAGTTAATTGGACGGCGGCGTTTATTTTCTATTTCCTTTTCATTGTGGGCGTTTTTATTTTCGCGATTCTACCATCTGTAGAAAAAAATTCTCTGAATTCTGCTATCTTGTTAGGAGCGTTATTTGGCTTTTTTACCTATGCTACCTATGATTTGACCAATCTAGCTACATTAAAAGGTTGGCCCATTTC
>JANMMV010000658.1:0-2075 GCA_031373565.1 Saprospiraceae bacterium | reverse complement strand
CTTTTGGAGAAGGGCTTAAACTGATATTTTTTCCTTTTGTTGAATTCACTGACATCACAGCTTTCAATAGGTTGGGCAAGAATAAGTATTTAGGCAATGACAATGAGCAAAATGGAATTTTATACACGCACAAAGGCGGTTTTGTCGATATCGCACACTTGAGAGATTTGTCGGATTGGACTGGTTTTTTGTACAATTTCATAAAGAAATCTCAAAATGACGGAAATCTAAATGTAAAACTTAAACTTGGGTACGAGGGAGGTCACAAGGAATTACTGTTGAATTTACCTAAGCGTTTATCCGATGAGAACGCCATATTACTCGCTGGAAAGATAGCCTATGACCTATCAGTATGGCACGAAATCGCAACATGGTATGGGAATTCGTACATTCCACTCATTCCTGAGCGATATTCTGCTTTTTCAGTAGAAGACCCTTATTCTAACTTATTGGGTGTGCATGTAGGAATGGAAGCAATACGTAGCGATCTCCCTTACGAAGAAGCTGTCACCCTTATTTTAGCACAAAAATTATTGGAATTACAACCGGTAGATTCCTTTGATGAAACTACCAATGCTATGAATGCTGTTAAGGAAATATGGTGGACAGATAAAGCGTATCTACCTAGTGGCAAAGTACTTCTCAAAAGAGAGTTTGTCGTTTATGGTGATAGTTTAACGCCTAGATTACTGCCCAATAGTGTAGAAAATTCCATGCCGTTACCCGTTCCACACAATAGTGTTGAAGGTGCAGATTTAAATGATTACTACAGCATTGAAATAAAGTTAAACCATAAATTTCCGTACAAGCGAATGTATGGCGTGTCAATAAAAGAGTCGTCAAAAAATGAGAAAAGGACTATTACGCAGCGTAATTTTCAAGAACTAATTGCTAATGGAACTGAAAAAAATCATAAACGCTATCCCGTAGATAGCTATCAATTCGACTAGTTCTGGAAGTAACAAAGTCTGACATCTCATTGAAATCATACTGCGATTTCATCAGATCCAAGCAGCGAGGTTTGAGATATAAAAAATATATCACGCTAATATTTCTTCATCTTAGTTAAAAGTCACATTACAACAACATAAAAATGAAAAAACGTTCTGTATTGCGATTTTGATTATATTTGTTCTCTATTACTCATCTTAAAAATATGTAAATGCAAAAGTCGATATTCTCACTTATTTTGAGCGCTATAATGATGTTTACTTGTCAAACTACCCAAGCACAGAATAAGGAATTAGAAAAACAATTAAAAACGGCGGAAAAGGAAGTCAAAAAAGCAGAGAAAGAAGTCGAAAAAGCAGAGAAAGAAGTCGAAAAATCGGAAATCGCTATTGAAAATGCACAATTTGAATATGAAGAAGGTAAAAATGCAAAGGCTAGAGCTAATATTGACAAAGCAAAAGTGAGCAAGAAAATGGCAGAAAAAAACAGAGATAAAGCGATCAAAAGTAGAGATAAGGCAGAATTAATCAGAGAAAAAGCCAAAAATAAATTGGACAAGGCTAATGACGAAGCGGAAGTAGAACAAGACTCTGAACAATAGAATGGTAGATCTTATTAGAACAAACGTCATAACTTAAAGTGATAAAAGGGCTTATATGAAAGACGTATTAGACTCTTAATCTCCTTGGCATTTCGGTGAATTTGAAGCCTTCCCCAAAAATAGGACAGTTGCTTACCTTGATTCAACAGTTTTCGAAATTGATTTAACAGTTGTCGAACTTGATTCAATAGTTGTTGAACTTGATTTCGGGTATCCTGCAGCTCAACAGATTCTAAAAAAAATGGGAGAAGACGAGCCACCGATCACTAAACGTAGGTTTTTACATTAAATATCCCCCAAACCATAAATAATAACTCCAAGACAGTACCAATTGCAAATACAAAAGATGGAACACCGTCTGCAATGATGCTAACGACCCTGCCTACTGCTAAGCCACCCATAAAAATTGAACATACGACTGTAGAGCTGTACCAGTTTGCTGGTCTTAAAATATTTTATAAAAACGATCTCAAAGCACCAAGTACGGGAATATTTACCCCGACTGAAGCACTGCAGTTACATC
>JANMMV010000638.1:0-2373 GCA_031373565.1 Saprospiraceae bacterium | reverse complement strand
AATACTTCGGAATACGAAGGAATGAGAAGCACATCGTCAAAGGTCAAAGCCTCTTCTAGTCGGTTGAAAGAATTATGTATATCCATGTGCAAAGATAAGAACTATTTTTTGATGCACAAAAATATTTGCCGCATCTTAACGAAATCATTACCACAATTAAGTCAATAATTACTTCACAAATTGAATCCAAGCTTGATCACCAACTCCTAGGACGCATTACTGATCCTATCAATACAACGACATAGTATATGGGAGTCAACATATCCAATGCCGGAAAATACCATTGAATCTTTGTAGCTTCTAAGCTTTTAGCCCATTGGTGATGACATATCATTTGAGTACACCATTTGAACACAATGATAATGACGCATTCTCGCCACATCATAGGCTGGGTTGATAGGATTATGACGACTAAAGCCCAACACATGAATTGTAACCCTGCGAACACCGAAAGTAAAAACTGATGTTTCCAATGATACTTAACGGAAGTTCCTACGTGTCTGGTTTTTTGGTGTAAATACGATTGTAAAGTAGGTTTGGAAGGAGATATCATCCAAGATCTTGGATCTATACATGGAGTGACGATACCAGAATTGGCAATAGCTTGTACCAACAGATCATCATCGCCTGACGAAACATTAGTGTGTCTGCTGTACCCATCCACTTTATCAAATGAACTTTTTTTGACAAGCATATTTCTGCCGACAGCCATGTAAGGTATACCAGAGATGGCATAAGTCATGTATTGCATCGCTGTCATCCAAGTTTCAAATTGCTGCCAAATACCAAGCCAACCGGAATCCACAGTATGCGGAGCATAACCACAAACTACATCTGTATCTTTTTTTCGAGCTGCCATCATCGAGCTTATCCATTCTTCACTTTGGGGCATACAATCACCATCGGTAAAAAGTAGAAATGGATATGTCGCATGCGCTACTGCTTGAGAAAGGGCTAATTTTTTACCGGGACGATCTTCAGTAACTTTCAGATTTACTAGTTTTGGGTCATTGATAGGCAAGAGCAGAGTAGGCCCCATGTCTGTGCTAAAATCATCTATGGCAATGATTTCATAGGTCGGGTAATTTTGGGTAAGTAATTTTTTGACTAATGTGCCGATTTTTTCCCCTTCATTCTTAAACGCTATGATAATGGATACACCTTCTTGATTAAAGTTGATACTTCTACTATTCGCTGTTATCCTATTATACGATAGTCCAAACCACAACCAATAAGCGGGGATTAAACAAGATAGGATGGCTAGGAGATAAAACACAGTGATGTTATGTTCTTATTCTAAATAAAAATAGTACAAAAATATTTAACTATAATCCTTCCTACTTCGTATGCATTCCCTTCAAGATATAGTATGCTGAAGCTGGATTGGTAGCGAGCGGTATATTATGCACATCACACAGTCGCATCAACATTTGTACATCAGGCTCATGCGGATGTTTGTCAAGTGGATCTCTGAAAAATATCACAACATCTATATAACCAGTTGCGACATGGTCTGAAATCTGTGAATCACCACCTCGGGGACATTAAAGTAACGACTCTACATCAAAACCTTCCTTCTCTATATGCCCACCTGTTGTTCCGGTAGCATAAATTTTGGCACTTTTGAGATATTTCTTATTGGCTACAACGAAGGAAACCATTTCTGGTTTTTTGCCATCATGAGCGATTAACCCTATTCGCATTTTACTATTTTATAATTAAAAAATACTACAAGTATTACAAAGTTATGCAGAATGTCAACACTTCAGAACCAACCTACTATCTTTACAGACTTAAATCACTAAACTTACAAGATGTCTATCACTAAGTTGGCACAAAAGTGCCTAAATAATACATTATCAAAAACAAAGATATTCATTTTATTGGTCACTTTGGCATCTAGTATTGCAATGCATTCCCAATCAGCAAAGATGGTTTCGCCAGATATATATAGCGAGTGGCGCAAAATACGTAATGTCTCAATGTCCGACAGCGCACAGACGATCATTTATAATTTGGAACGAGAAGTAGGCGATAAGCAACTTTGTATCTATAACAAACCCAATAATGCATCCTATTTTTTTGATAGAGTCAATGCGGCAAGTGTCGACTTTACTGGTAGGTATGTTGTCTATACACATGGGTTATCGTATGACAGTACGCGTGTGCTGATGCGGAAGAAGACAGCCAAGGATAAAATGCCAGTTGATAGCTTGTCGATTTTTAATGTGATTACAAAAAATAGAACGGTCATTGATCAGGTTTCAGCATTTACGCTTTCCTCAAAATATCCTGACATCTTGGTTTATACCAGGACGGTCAAAAAAGATAAAGAAATGCAAGACACGACTAGCAGTAAGAAAAAGAATCCTT
>JANMMV010000578.1:0-5183 GCA_031373565.1 Saprospiraceae bacterium | reverse complement strand
GAAGATTTTGATCTTTGGCATGAGTTAATAGTCGATAAAGACAAATCCATAATCAACGAAATTAGAAATCAATTGATCGAGGAACAAAAGTTTATTGTCAATTACAAAATAAAAACTCCAAATGCTCTTATAAAATGGGTTAATAATAATGGAAAATTCATTCTAAATGAAGATAAAATGCCCATTAGATTGGATGGCATAGTATCAGATAGGACGCAACAATTCCAAGCTGAGTCAGAACTTGATCAAGAACTGCAACTGCAGGAGGCACTTATAGACATCGCTTCTACTTATATCAACTTAGATCCCAAAGATGTAAAAAACACGATCCATAGGTCTCTCGAGAAAATGGGTTTATTTGTAGCTGCAGATCGTTCTTACATTTTTGATTACGATTTTAAAAAAGGCACTACTTCTAACACCTATGAGTGGTGCAACGTCCACGTTGAGCCAGAAATAAAGAATCTGCAAGAAGTACCTATGGCATTTTTCCCGCAATGGGTGGAAAAGCATCAACAAGGCGAAGCATTTTATATTCCAGATGTTTCAGCGCTTTCTGATGATAGTGATGGTGGATTAAAGTCTATATTAGTACCGCAAAATATAAAGAGTTTAATAGCGATTCCTATGTTAGATGGGAAGGAGTTGATCGGCTTTGTAGGCTTTGATTCTGTCAGAACTCATCATGACTATAGCGAAAAAGAACAAAGGTTGCTATTTCTTTTTGGTCAAATGTTGATCAATATAAGAAATCGACAAAAATGGGATAACCAACTCAGATTGCAAGAAGCAAAATATAGGAATATTATTGCAAATATGAATCTAGGTCTGCTAGAAGTAGACTTGAAAGATATTATTGTATTTGCCAACCAAAGCTTTTGCGATATGTCAGGTTATCACTTAGCAGAGCTTAAAGGTAGAAGCGCAGCTGAACTTTTTGTCAAAGAAGATCAAAAAAATATCATTTATGAAAAGAACGAAAAGCGAAAGGAAGCTATATCTGATAGTTATGAAATTGAAGTAAAAGATAAATGTGGTAAGCCACATTGGTGGTTTATTAGCGGTGCACCCAACTATAATGATAAAGGCCAATTAATAGGTAGTATCGGTATTCACTTAGATATCTCAGAGCAAAAACACTTAGAACAAGAGTTGGCAAAAGCCAAAACATTTGCTGAATCAGCAGCAAAGGCTAAAGAACTTTTCTTAGCAAATATGAGCCACGAAATACGTACTCCGCTCAACGTGATTATTGGTATGATAAGACAACTCAATAAGGAAAATTTGACAACAGACCAGCATTTTTATGTCAAACAGTCAGAGAGTTCTGCTAAGCATCTCCTTACTATATTAAACAATGTACTGGATATTGCAAAAATAGAGTCGGGTGATATGGAAATAGTTCAGGATGCTTTCAGCCCCAGTGCACTTGCATACAATGTTCACTCTATCATGTATTCCCAAGCCAAGGACAAAAATCTAGAATTCAAACTTAATGTAGGCCCTGAGATTAAGCCGGTGCTAAAAGGTGATGACACCAGGCTAAGACAAGTATTAATAAACCTTGTAGGTAATGCAATTAAGTTTACAGATAAAGGTGTCATCAATTTATCTCTAGAATTAATAGAAGAAAACCAAGATTTGCAAACGTTAAAATTCGAAGTTTCTGATACAGGAATTGGTATGTCAGCAGAGTATATTTCCAAAATATTTGATAAATTTTCACAAGAGCACAATTCATCGAATCGCAAATACGAAGGAACAGGTTTAGGCATGGCCATTTCAAATGATCTAATTAAACTGATGGGTGGAAAGATGAAAGTGCTTAGCCTTAAAAGCGAAGGAACAACTTGCAGTTTTGAATTGCAGTTTCCGATCAGTAGTGCTGATAGCTTGACCACCACCAGTTATCAAATCAAAGAAGGTATTTTCAGAGGCAAAAAAGCGCTATTGGTGGAAGATAACGAAATGAATCGATTCATTGCTATACAAAGCTTGGATTATTTGGGATTTGAAACAGTAGAAGCTGATAATGGCCTAGTAGCCACAGAACTTATTCAAAAGCAAAGTTTTGACCTAATTTTGATGGATATACAGATGCCAGTGATGGATGGTGTTGAAGCTACTACTTTTATCCGCGAAAAACTACAAAATCAAACGCCGATCATCGCACTTACAGCTAATGCTTTTAAACATGACATTGATCTTTATCTAAAAACTGGCATGAACGATTTTATCACCAAGCCTTATGATGAGCAGGATTTTTTCAGGAAAATTGAACACGTGTTGAGTTTGTCCTATGATGTTATAAAACTGTCTAAAAATCATGAAAATACTTCAGATGCTGTTATTGAAAAAAAGCTTTATGACTTAAGTCACCTTGAAAGTATTAGTAGAGGAAATGTTGGTTTTGTTAACAAAATGATTCAAGTATTTATCGAAATGTGCGAAGAAAATTCTCAAAAACTAATCAACGCACTTGAAGATGATGATTTAGAATTAGTGCACAAAACCGCCCATAAAATTAAACCTTGCATTGACCAAATGGGTATAGTGTCATTGCAAGAGATTGTGCGTAAAGTTGAAAAATATGACCTTTCAGAAGGTACAAAAGATGAACTAAACAAATTGGTTAATACTATTGTAAGTACAATAAAAGAAGTAGTAAAGCAACTGCCATCCAGAATTTAGGGCTTTCTTACATGTCGATTTTGGGTGCCCTTCCTTTGAAATATTGATTCATTTCCTTACCTGGTCATGAATATTCATAATTGTTATTTGTTTAGTTTTGCTTTGCACTACTAAACAAATAACCCGTTAAAAACTACATTACCACAGCCGCTTGAATGATGGTCTGTAAGGATATTAGAAAAAACATCATAAAGCCCCGAGAAGTTATTCCATTTTTCGCTCTGGGTACTATTTCTACATTTCCTTAGGAAAAAGAGATTGCAGTAAAGTCACCTTTTTACGATTGCTTAACCCGCATGATGCTATGGTTTACCACCAAAAAACAACTGTTTAAACTCATTTATTGATTCCACAAAACTTCACTTATTCCACATAATGGAATATATATACAATATGACTATGTGTATTTATCTTAATAGTAGATGGTTGCGATTATGGTTCGTTTTTGGCATATAACTAAGAAAATTAATAGTATGTACAATTTTAAATCAATTTTCATAGTAGATGATGACCGCTTCCATCTCGAGATTATGAAACAGTTACTTTCTGATACAGGTGTAGAGAATATAATGTGCTTTGAGAGTGGTGTAGACTGTCTCAATGCTATCCATCAAAATCCTGACGTCATATTTTTAGATCATCAAATGGATGTGTATTCAGGTTTCGAAACACTTAGGAAAATCAAAAGGTATAACCCAAATGTGTTTATTGTCATGGTTTCGGCACAAGAAGATATCAACACTGCAGTAGCTACCTTAAAGCATGGTGCTTTTGATTATATTAGAAAGGATGGTAAGCTTGGAGAAAATATCAAAGCTGTTCTACTAAAAATTGAAGAAATAAAAGATCTTCTGAAAGAAAGAAAGCCATCATTATTAAAAACCATTTTCAAATTCATTTAAGTATGAAAATTCAGATCTTAGTTTATTTATTAGCTATCATTGGGCTTACATCTTGCAAGACCACAAATCTCTTTGAAGAGAAAAAGGTGATCAATTCAGCAGCTGCACTCGATAGTCTATTTTGGTCAAATACTAATTACCAATACCACATCAGACGAGATGACAAAATAACGATCTCTGTGTGGGGTCAGGATGATATCAGTGTAGGATCAACCTATGGTATATATAACTCAAATGAAGTATATGGCAAATGGCTGATGGTTGATGCCAAGGGCAATGTTGAAATACCAAAGATTGGAACCTTTCACGTAGAAAAAATGACCATCATTCAACTAAAGGACACCCTTAAGACCATATACAGTGAATGGATTAAAGTACCAGTCATCGACGTAAAGATACTCAATAGAGAAATCACAGTTTTGGGTGAAGTGCGGGATCCACAAGTCATTAATGTAGACAAAGAGAAAAATACGTTAATGGAAATGATCGCAAAATGCAAGGGACTGGAGTTTTATGCCAATCCTAAATACGTAAAAGTGCTCAGACAAGTTGGTGAGCATGTACATGTGGCCAATATTAATCTTAGCAAAGGAAGCGATCTATTAAAAAGAAATATCAATTTGTATCCAGGTGATGTAGTTGTAGTCCCTTCAAAAAAATACAAAGAATTTGACAAGAGGGTTTCTACTATTATTCCATTTACCACAGCATTAACATCAGCTGCCATATTTATGGGAGCATTTTAATCATCACAAATATTCACTACCTGAACATGAGTAATCAAAACAATTTCATAAAACCGTATTTGCGAGGATGGATCGTCATAGTTGCCGCGATGGTGGCATCTTACCTGACAGCATCAAAGTATCTTTCGTATGTAACTCCGATGTACGAAAGCACTGCAAAACTAAGATTGGCAGACTTAAATGAAGGTGTACCTAATAGTAATCTATTCAAGGATCTTGATGTCTTTGCCAATTCGCAAAAAATTCAAGCAGAAATTGAATTGATCAAGTCGCATACCATCATTAAAAAAGCATTGGATAAAGTACCATTTGAAACTGTATTGTTTAGACAGGGAAGCATAAAATCCACGGAGCTCTTTTCAAACGCACCAATCCATATTTCTAAAATTTTTATTGAACCAGCATTTTTAGATAAGCCATTTGAATTGCTGATAAAAGATACTTTACACGCTACTGTCATAGACCCTCATGGTGTAGCACATTCAATTCAACTGTCTGACACAATACACATAAATAATTCACTATTTCTGGTTAAAATCAATAAAGCATTGATCGCTGATAAACCCAACACGAAGATTGCCGATCAATATAACTTCGAATTTGCTAGTGAAGAAAAACAAATCAATGAAATACTTAAAAACTTAGATGTCATTTCTGTTGACAAAGATGTTCCAGTGATTCGCATCAGTTATAAGTCACAAAATCCAGAGAAATCTGCTCTTTTCCCTAATGCATTGGCGGAAGCATATATTGAAGATTACATTCAAACAAAATATAGGGCGGCAGATGTGACCAGCGATTTTTTGGAGGACAGAATAAGTGAAATCAGTGCTAAACTATCAGG
>JANMMV010000504.1:0-6007 GCA_031373565.1 Saprospiraceae bacterium | reverse complement strand
CATCGATTGAGAAAGCCATCGTCTGGTGTAGTTTCGGTGTCCATGGCAATGAAGCAGGAACAACCGAAAGCGTCATGAATATCGTGCATCAATTGGCAACGGCTAGGGATAGTAAAACGATAAGTTGGCTCGAAAATGCCTTGATCGTGATAGATCCAAGTCTCAATCCTGATGGCTATGATAGGTATACGCATTTTTTGCACAGTGTCACAGGTGATAGACTTCATCCTGGTTTATCAGATCGCGAACATATGGAACCGTGGCCAACAGGGCGCTATAATCATTATCAGTTTGACTTAAATCGTGACTGGGCGTGGGGAACGCAAGTAGAGACGCAGCAGCGAAATGCCGTTTATAATAGCTGGATGCCGCACATCCATGCTGATTTTCATGAGATGGGCTACAATTCTAATTACTATTTTGCGCCAGCGGCCGAACCATATCACCAATATATCACGGGTTTTCAAAGAGATTTTCAAACGAGGATAGGTCAAAACCATGCAAGCTACTTTGATAAAAATGGCTGGATGTACTGGACGAGAGAAGTTTTTGATCTTTTTTATCCTAGTTACGGCGATACCTATCCGACTTATAATGGCGCTATCGGCATGACTTATGAGCAAGCGGGCAATAGTTCGTCAGGTCGCTCTGTCCAACTCGTAAACGGGGATACATTGACAATCAATGATAAGATCTTGCATAATACAACCGTGGCGCTATCTACCATCGAGATGGGTGCTAATAATGCCAAAGAATTGGTTTCTAATTTTAAGAAATATTTTTCTGACAACGCTAACAATCCTAAAGGTAAGTACAAAACATATGTCATAAAGCATAGCGCAGCCAATGGTCGACTAGCAAATTTGCTTAAGCTACATGGTATCGCCTATGGCTATGCGACTGAGAAAAAGACATTATCATCAGGCTATGCAGTAGGCGCAAAGACGGCTTCTTCTGTGACCGTAGAACCCAATGATATCATCATACAAGCTAATCAACCCAAGTCCTCAATGTTGCAAATATTGATGGAAGAAGAGCCTGTATTGCCAGATTCTGTCACGTATGATATCACCTCGTGGTCGATACCGATGGCTTATGGTAGTCAATGCTATGGCTTCACAACGGCGCAAAAGATAACGCAAGAAGAAGCGCCGATCGGCGAATTACGTCAGTTCAATTGTCCTGATAACACGGTCAGTTATGTGATCGCATGGGATGATCTATCTAAGGCGCAACGACTTGCAAAATTGCATTTGGCTGGCATCAAAGTCCGTATGGCGGTCAAAGAATCGACGTACAATGGTAAGAAACTAGCGAAAGGCAGTATCGTCGTCAATCGTGCTGATAATACCAGGGTAAAGGATTTGAAAACCATCGTTACTAATATTACGGGTGCCGATTGTACTTGTTTGACCTCTGGTTTTGCAGATGGGATTGGAGACTTGGGCGGCAGTCATTTTCAATTATTACAAGCGCCCAAAGTATTGAGTTTTGCAGGTGCAGGAACAAGTGCAACTGGCTCAGGAGAAGTTTGGCATTTTTTTGATAGAACATTGAAGTATCCTGTTTCAATTGTAAATTGGGCAGATTTTGATCAGGTAGATTTGATCAATTACAATACCATCATCTTACCAGAAGGAGGCTATGATATCGCGTGTCAGATGGAAAATTTGAGTGACTGGGTTGGCAAAGGAGGTCGATTGATCGCTATTGGAAATGTAGTAAATAGTTTTTCAGATGGTGGAACCTTAGGGATAGAAAAATATGCGACGGCTGCTGATAAAGAGGCCGCCAAAGAAGCAGACTCATTGGCTACACTTGCTAACAGATCCAATCCTTACGAAGGAATAGAACGCAGAGGTATCAGCAAAATAACAGCAGGTGCCATCATTAAAAACAATGTAGATGAAAGTCATCCGCTCGGTTTCGGCCTTGGCAAAGAATACTTTAGCCTTAAGACTAGCGATCAACATTATGCCTTACAAAAAAATCAATGGAATGTGGTCACCGTCCCAGCCAAATATCAGTCGGCAGGATTCATTGGTGTGGGCTTACGACAGAAGTTTGAAAATACAGTCAGTTTTGCTGCCAAAAATGTGGGTCGTGGCCAAGTCATCTATATGATTGACAACCCACTTTTTAGAGGATTCTGGGATAAGGGTTTATTGCTGTTTAGTAATGCTGTGTTTCTAAATAGTCGATTGGAAGATAATTATTGAGGAAGGTGATGAGGTGATAAGGTGATAGCTTATAGCTAATAGCTAATTGCTAATTGCTAATTGCAGATAGGGTTATGAGTTAATAAGTTGATAGGTTAATAAGGTGATAGGTTGATAAGGTGATAAGGTGATAAGGTGATGAGGTGATAAGGTGATAGCTAATTGCTAATTGCTAATTGCAGATAGGGTTATAAGTTAATAAGTTAATAAGTTAATAAGTTGATAAGGACATAAGGTTAAGGGTTAAGGGTTAAAGGTTAAGGATGAAAGGTGATAGCTTTCAGCTTATAGCTAATAGCTAATTGCTAATTGCAGATAAGGTTATAAGTTAATAAGTTGATAGCTAATAGCTAATTGCTAATTGCTAATTGCAGATAAGGTTATAAGGTTATAAGTTAATAAGTTGATAAGGACATAAGGTTAAGGGTTAAGGGTTAAAGGTTAAGGATGAAAGGTGATAGCTTTCAGCTTATAGCTAGTAGCTAATAGCTAATTGCTGATAGAGTTATGAGGTGATGAGGTGATAAGGTGATAAGTTGATGAGGTGATGAGGTGATGAGGTTATAAAAATTTAAAAAGTAGATCAATTGAAAGAAGATTTTAGCATTCATAATATTCCATTTGGCATCGGTAAAACCGAAGATAAAGTCTTTGCTTGTACAAGGCTCGGAGATTGGATTATAGATTTGGATCAATGCCAATGGAATGATGTTTTTGAAGGCATGGACTTGCCAAACGGTATTTTTGCGCGCCGATACCTGAATACGTTCATTGGATTAGGCAAGGATGTTACCAATGCTGTGAGAACACGATTGCAAGAGCACCTTAGTGATACTGGCCTCTTCATCGATCAAGAGCGAGCCGCATATATTATCGGGGCTAATCATGTAGAGATGTTGCTTCCGATTGAGATCGGTGATTATACTGATTTTTATAGTAGTCGTGAGCATGCCTACAATGTAGGTGTGATGTTTCGAGATCCTGCTAATGCATTGTTGCCCAACTGGTTGCATATACCGATCGGATATCATGGTCGAGCGTCTTCCATCGTCGTTAGTGGACAAGAGATCAAGCGACCTTCAGGTCAAACTAAGCTGGATACGGAAGACGTACCTACGTTTGGACCTTCAAAGCAGCTAGACTTCGAGCTAGAAATGGGTTTTGTGATCGGTAAAGATTCAACACTTGGATCACCCATTTCAACTAGGGAAGCAAAAGATTACATTTTTGGCCTCATGTTGTTTAATGATTGGTCTGCACGAGATATCCAGAAATGGGAATACGTGCCACTCGGTCCATTTTTAGGTAAGAATTTTGGATCTACAGTTTCGCCTTGGATAGTAACAATCGAAGCACTTGAGCTATTTAGAGTGCATGGACCTGTCCAAGATCCGCCTGTATTGCCGTATTTACAGTGTGACGAAAAACAAAATTATAACATTCATCTCAGCGTCGACATCGAAACTCCTGAAGGAGCTACGAAAAGAGTTTCTACCTCCAATTTTGGTTATATGTATTGGAACATGATGCAACAACTCGCGCACCACACATCCAATGGATGCAATGTCCGTATCGGAGATTTGTTAGCATCTGGGACCATCAGTGGGCCTACACCGGACTCTTACGGTTCTATGCTCGAGATCGCATGGAAAGGCACTAAACCCATCACAATGCCCGATGGAACTGAGCGCAAATTTATCAATAATGGCGACACCGTCCGTATGCGAGCTTGGGCTGAAAAAGATGGCGTTAGAATAGGATTTGGTGAGTGCGATGGAAAGGTGGTGGAGTAAATTGTACATTCGGGCAAAATAAGCCCTGCAAAAAAACACATCTTTATCAGATAATTAAAAAGTAGCCTTCAATTGTGCACGTCCTATATGTGCCATAGGTGAAAGGCCCGTTTTGCGGCCATCGTAGACAAACGAAAGATCTATATTTTTTGCCATCCGTTTAGTGATTTGACCACCCCAAAGATAATTATCTCCATTTTTGAGACTTTCGAGCATGTCATATTCGAGTGGTGAGTTTACCTTGCCATCGAAGGCTATTTTAAGATAACTACCTCGGATATCGACACTATATTTTTGTGCCTTACGAATAGAATATTCACCATAATACTCTGCTATAGTCGCTCGCTCTTGATTTAGTATTTGCTGTTGTCGTTGTGTGAATGAAGCCCTAAAAATAATCCTAGACTGATTAGTAGGTCTGTAATTGATCTCTGGTTTGATGGATCGCCCTTCGATTTGAAGGTTGCGATCAGCAAATAAGGCTGAAGCATAGGTTTTATTAGTCGATTCCAAGACGATAAAGAAATCTACTGGCGTGACAATATTCCATCTAGAACGAATAAAATAAACATCTAATCCTCGGTCTTCGATACCGTTGACCTGGGTTACCCGAGTGGCATTGCGTCTTGTCCCTAGTTGGATATCGTATTTGACATGTCCTCGATTAAAGAAGATGGAATGCGTATTGTTTGCAGCATATGCGACAACAGAAGTATCTTGGAGACCAAAATCTACATAATCTTCATATCCCAAGGCGGAAGTGGCAAGTTGCTTTTTTTGAATTCTGACATTGGTTAGCGTTGAGAATCTTGCCGCAAATTTCTTAGCGCGAAGATACTTGATAGAGTCTCGTTTAGTAGTATCACTTAACTCCCAAAACTTAGCAGCATCTAATTGAAAATTTTGATTTAGTTCGATATTGTTAGTGCGAATAAATTCATTGTTGACAAGAGAAAGACGGATATACTTTGACAATGGATTGGAAGGATCGTATCGAAAATCTAAGACATTAGTTTGATTTGGGGTTTCTGATTCATTAATAAGAAAATAATCCCCTTGACCTACTTCGACGCGTTGGAAAACGTATTCAATTTTTGGTTCCTGTCCTGCATTCGTATTATAACTAGTCGTGGAGCGAATACCATTTCGCACTGCTGACCAATTGTAGTCAAGCTTACCGAGTACCGATTTTTTAGAAATATCATTCGGAAGAAGACTAGCTTCGAGCACTTGAAGGTCTCTCGCAATGATATTCCATTGTAGATCTGAAGTAGCTTTTGGAGACCATTTACCACCGATTTCAAACTCTGTCGCTTTGGCAGCTCGGGTTAGACGATCGGATTTAAACAAGTCATCCACTCGTTGGCTAGCGGCAACCATTAATCCGAAAGTCTCTGAAATATCGTGCCGCAAAAATGCTTTACCATAATGATACAAGTAGCTACGGTCTTTGAGCTGACTATTGGCTGCATCTGACAATTCATTAGATTCGCCATCGTACTCAGCACCAATCGCCCATCGCTTATCGCTAGTCAAAAAATATTGAGCATACACATTAGGGCGAAGGAAGACCGTCTGTAAGTTCTGTGTCTTTAATGTTGACTGCAAATAGTTAGTAGTACTCTTCAATTGCCATCTACCTTGCGTATAGTTAAGCAAGGCTTCTTGTCGGCGTCCACTGTATAGTTTATATTTGTCAAAAATAGAAGTGGATAAATCAAGACTAAATCCCTTGTTATGACTCAAGTTTGTGCGCAGGTAAGCGAGGTGTTCCTCTCCTTTATCTAGGATAGTCCCGATATTCCAATCCCGAGAAAACTCAGCCTGCCGATATGGATTGAGCGCGATAAAATCTCTTGCTAAATACTCGTGTGATACGCGAGTAGCTAATTGCCAAGCGCCCAATGAATCAAGTTTTACGGAGTGATTGCCTTCCACAAAAGTGGCGACACCGATATTATCACCATCACTTATGGTAGACAATCTATTTTTATC
>JANMMV010000499.1:0-2965 GCA_031373565.1 Saprospiraceae bacterium | reverse complement strand
CCAAAAAACTGCAAGATGTTAATTGTAGAAGAACTAATACTATAGTCGCAAAAGGAATAAAATGCTTCATCGTGATAATTGGTTAATACTCTTTGCTTCTGACCGCACGCAATCTAAGTGTCATCCGGTTAGCCTGCAATATACTATGTAAAACGATATTACAAAAGAAAACGATGCCAAGATATGCTTATCATGTCGTCCATCTACTTAAGATAATGAAGAATCACGCCCATCAAAGTGATCAGCAATACTAGAATGACCGCTATTATCACTGATCTTCGGATGTGACCCACAAAGCCCTCGATATCATCTCTGTATCCAGGATATTTTGCTAATACATCAGTCTCGAGTTTCTTTCTATTAAAGACGTCAGCTACTTCAAACTGAACTCGATTCTGCACCAATTTTTTGTAAAATTTCAGCACTTTGATCCGAAAATATAGATTGAGAAATAATAGCGCAACAAAAATGCCAATGATGGTAAACTTGAGTGTGGTCAGCATAGATAAGAATTTTGATAAATACGGGTGCAAAACTAAGGTTTTAGTCAATTAGTTATCTATGGATATCAAAATATAAGTACATTTGGCTACACAAAATTTATCATGAATAACACAAATCATCGACATCTATTACTTTGCATTGGCTTCATGTTTTTTTCTGCTTTTGCCTATAACCAAGAGAGCAAGGCATTAAATTACTATCTACCAGAAATCGAATATGATCCCAAAATACCCACTCCAGCGTCATATCTAGGTTACCAAATCGGTGATTGGCACGTAAGTCATGACCAATTACTAGGATATTTTAGAGCCTTGGATGAGGCGTCTCCCCTCATAGAATTGAAGACATATGCTTTTTCTCATGAAAATAGATCATTGATTTATGCTATTATTACTTCAGAGAAAAATAAACAAAATATTGATGAAATCAAAAAAAGCCATCAAGCCTTAGCTGATATCAAAACGGCATCATCAGTCAATATCGAGAACCTACCAGCAATTTTGTACCAAGGTTATACGATCCATGGCAATGAACCTTCAGGCAACAATGCAGCTCTCCTTGTAGCGTACTATCTCGTCGCAGGAAAGTCAGAAGAAGTCAAGCAAACACTTGAAAATACAGTCGTCCTACTCGATCCATGTCTCAATCCGGATGGGGTACAGAGATTCTCAACTTGGGTCAATAGTCATCGTGGACAAAACCTCACTTCTGACCCAGTAAGCCGCGAACTCAATGAAGCATGGCCTGGCGGCAGATTCAATCATTACTGGTTTGACATGAACAGAGACTGGCTGCCATTAGTGCATCCTGAGAGTCGCGGACGTATCCAAACTTTTCACGAATGGCATCCCAACGTCTTGACAGATCACCATGAGATGGGGACCAATTCCACCTTTTTCTTTCAGCCCGGCATACCCAGTTCTGTCAACCCAAATACACCGTGGGAAAACCAAGTTTTAACGGAGCAAATAGGTACGTATCATGCGAAGGCGCTAGATTCTATCGGATCTCAATATTATACCAAAGCCAATTTTGATGATTTTTACTATGGCAAAGGCTCCACCTATCCTGATGCACATGGATGTATCGGGATTTTATTTGAGCAAGCTAGTTCCCGAGGTCATCTACAAGAAAGTGTCAACGGAGATGTTAGCTTTCCATTCACGATACGCAATCAAGTCAACACTTCGCTTTCAACACAGCGAGCCACTGTGGGCATGAGAAAACAATTGCTCCAATTTAAGCAAGGTTTTCATCGATTAGTTCTTGATAAACTGAGCAAAGAAAAAATAAAATCTTATGTCTTTACCGATGCCGATGAAGTAAAGCTAAGTCGATTTATGGATTTATTGAGACAGCATCACGTTGATGTTTACGCGCTTAAACAAAGTATTAATATCGATGGAGTAAGTTTTACTGCAAATAAAAGTTATCAAGTTCCGCTTGAGCAAAGCAACCCTATAATCGCCAAAACGATTTTTGAAGAAGTGAGGAATTTTCAAGATAGTTCATTTTATGATGTATCGGGATGGACAGTAGCGCATGCATTCGGCCTGACATTCAAACCATATGATCAAGGTCTACAAGCCAATGCGCAAGCTGCACCGGTTAAATCAACAACCGGCGAGATCATTAAACTTGGCAAAAATACGCCCTATGCCTACGTAATTACCTCTGGACAGCACTATGTACACAAGGTATTGGCTAATCTTCAAAAATTAGATATCCTTACTAAGACAAATCAGGTCGAGATCCAATGGTCAAATGGAGATGATAAGTTAAACGTACCACTCGGTTCTATCATTATTCCCATTAACGGACAAAACGAAGTCATCGAGCCTATCTTAAGAAAGGCTATTGAGAAATCTCCCCTAAAGGTATATGCACTAGATGGCGGTAATGGGACTTCAAATGTCACACTGGGACACCCTCAAGTTGTATCATTGGAATTGCCCCAGGCACTCGTCATTGTGGGTCAAAGTATTACTGCAACTAGTGCCGGTGAAGTTTGGCATCACTTAGATGCAGAGCTAGGGATAGCTGCTACATATCTTGAATCTCAAAGATTACGAAGTACTAATCTCAGTAGATATAACACGATCATCATGCCCGAAGGCAGTTATAACGCCTGGGGCGAAAGCGAAATCAAGAAGTTGAAAGACTGGGTATCCCTTGGTAATGTGATTATAGCGCTGGGTTCTGGAGCAGAGTGGCTGGTCGACCAGAAAATAGTTCCCACATTAAACAGAAAGAGTCAAGATAGCAGTTCTTCAAGTAATTACGTAAGTTTGGACAGAGAGTCTGATGCCAAAGTAGTGGGTGGATCTGTCTTTGAAGCCAAGGTTGACAACACGCATCCATTGTTCTATGGATACAACAATAAAAAAGTGGCTTTTATGCACTCTGGAACTAAATTTTTTGAACCCACAAACAATAAATATGATACGCCAGCTGAGCAGCT
>JANMMV010000437.1:0-1647 GCA_031373565.1 Saprospiraceae bacterium | reverse complement strand
ATAAAAACGATGAATGTCAATAACATAACACATCGCTTTTCTTTTGGACTAGAAGGTGGATATTCTAATCGAAGCTTGGATCCAAGTAATCTAAAATGGCCTAACCAGATCACCTCAGGTGGTTTTGATCCGAATCTTCCTATACTTGAGCCAAATTTTGATTTTAGTATTACTTATTTGGATATGAATACTGGCCTTCATTATGGAGCCAAGTGGAAAACAAAGCATGAGTTTAATGTTGGTGTAGCAATTAATCATCTTAATTCTCCCAATATTTCGTTTTCAGATAATAATGCACTCTTTAAACCTAGGAATGTTTATTATCTCCAATCCAAATATATGATAAGTAAAAAGATTGGGCTTGCGCCAACATTTTACTGCACAACTCAAGGTGTTTCTAAAACCTACTTCGCTAGTTTAGGTGCTGAATATGCTATATCCGAAGACAATACCTACTTGACATTGACCGCAGGGTATCAGAAATATGATAATCCGTTCGTAGGATTACAGCTAAGACACAAAAAACTGTCTTTAGGTGCAAATGTTACGGTACTAAACGGATTCTTTTCAAATAAACTTGAAACATACCTTACCTATACCTTTGGTAATTACGCTTGTAACTAAGGTTTTTTTTCATCTCCAGGTTGTGTAATCTCATATGATTCAACTTCTTTGGCTTTATCAACAATGGCTTTGACATCAGCGAGCATCTTCTTAGCATCATAAATGACACCGTCTTTGATGGTGTATTTGACGCCACCTACACGGACAGCCTCATTATTTTCATTGAGCTTGATAGCACCCGTTCCGTATAGCACTTTGAGATTTGCGAGTGGATTCTGATCTATAATCAATAAATCAGCGTATTTTCCTATCTCGATGCTGCCTACTTTGTCAGACATACCAATCGCTTCAGCAGCCTTCAATGTCGCCGCACGAATTACTTCGAGTGGTGTAAAACCTGCTTCTCTCAATAATTCTAACTCTCTAATATATCCGAATCCATATAATTGGTAAATAAAGCCAGAGTCAGATCCAGCAGTGACGCGACCGCCGCGATTTTTGTATTCGTTGACAAATTGCATCCACAATCGATAGTTTTCTTTCCATTGAATTTCTTGCTCAGTGCCCCAGTCAAACCAGTATGAACCATGGGATATCCTGCTCGGTGCATAGAACCGCCAGAGCGAAGGAAGCGTATAGTCTTTGTGCCAGTCTGCTTGCCGTGTCCGCATCCAGTCTCTGTTTGCATCATAGATATTGAAGGTTGGATCTATCGTGAAATCGAGTTTGATCAATGAATCCATGACCATATTCCATTTAGCGGACCCTTGTTTAGCGGCTTGTTTCCAGAGTTTTCCAGCTTCTTCGAATCTGTTTTGCTCGTTGTAATAATTATAGTCCGCTGGATAATCTTGCAAGGTGTTATTCTCTAGTAATGCTTCTGGCAATCCGTACCAATGCTCCATCGAAGTAAGACCTGCCGATGCTGTCGCCAGTACGTTCATGCGACCTACTTCGAGTTGTGCGTGATGACATGCAGATCTAAGCCCTAGTCTCTTGTTTTCTTCAAGTGCTGCTTTGAAAACACTTGGAGCAGCCCCAAAAAATTTAATTCCATCAGCACCATTTAGCGCATTTTGCCTG
>JANMMV010000426.1:0-7421 GCA_031373565.1 Saprospiraceae bacterium | reverse complement strand
GGGATAATATTTGTATTTCCACTAGAAAATAAGCATGCTGATTCATCAGAAGGACAAAAACTAACTAAAATTAATTTACTTAAAGCAGGTGAAGTTTTCACAATAATCAGGCTATATAGGTGTCTTGACTATTTCTTTGTTTCCAAAACACAAAATAATTTTCATTTTTTTCAGAAAAATAATAATATTTTAATCAATTGATTATCAACTGAATAGATATTTCTAATCGTTTATTTAACGTATAGTTACGTTTATTATCGTATGTAAACGTATTTTAAACGATTAAGCTTTTGCACTGCCTACATCTTTGCATCGTCAACTGATCACAAGATCATTTAATTGTTTCACCCGCTTGTATTGATAAATAATATTTGCACATCATTACAGGTACATTTAAATCTATTTTACACATGAACACAAACATCAAAAACGCAGTCACTCTCGTAGGCAATGTAGGCCGTGAGATCCAAGTCATGACATTTGACAATGGAAACAAGAAAGCTTCCTTTACACTCGCTACGAGCGAATTTTACAAAGACGCAAAAGGGGAGAAAGTCACACAGACACAATGGCACAATCTTGTGGCGTGGGGAAAAACGGCTGAACTACTTGCCCAAAACGTAGACAAAGGAAATGAGATATCAGTAACGGGAAAGCTTACTAATAGATCATATGTAGCCAAAGACGGTAGTACTAAATACATCACTGAAGTAGTTATTTCCGATTTCTTTAAGGTGGCTAAAAGAGAAGCGCCAGTAGTTGAAACTGCACCATTCTAAAAGAGCCGCAAGCTTGGTCATTGAATACCGACGAACGGCGGCATCGAAGTGGCAATATTCATAATTTAAATCTAATTTCTAACTTTTAATTTCTAATTTTAAATAACATGATCCATAATATTAAAAACTCAGTAACACTTCTAGGCAATGTTGGCCGAGAGATCCAATTATTCTCCTTCGAAGGTGGAAACAAAAAAGCTACTTGCTCTCTAGCTACCAGTGAAAATTACAAAAATGCCCAAGGCGAAAAAGTAAAGCAAACAGATTGGCACAATCTTGTAGCTTGGGGAAAACTTGCTGAGCGTTTATCCGAAGATATCAAAAAAGGGGCAGAGATTTCTGTAACCGGCAAGCTAGCTAGCAGATCTTACACCGGCAAAGATGGTAGCACTAAGTATATCACTGAGATCATCATGACAGATTATTTCAAAGTAGCCAAACGCCAAGAACCTATCGTCGAAGCAGTACCTTTTTAGTTATTATTATCAATTAAGGAAGAAGTTGCCTACACAACTGGCGACTTCTCCTTTTTTCACATCTAATTCACTATTTCTAATTTCTAATTTTTATAAACATGAACATGAAAAACAATGTCCAACTCATAGGAAACATAGGCACAGACATCAATGTCCTTACATTTGATAATGGCAACAAAAAAGCATCCTTTTCGTTAGCCACAAATGACTATTATGTCAATAATAAGGGCGAAAAAGTTAAGCAAACCGAATGGCATAATGTTATCGCATATGGTAAAACAGCAGAATTTATCGCATCAAGTGTTCAAAAAGGCGCTGAGATTGCGCTTCAGGGAAAGCTTACTTCTCGCACTTACACAGACAACAATGGCAAAAATCGGTACGTAACAGAAGTTGTAATAAATGAATTTTACAACATACCGCGCGTAGCAAAGCAAGTCGAGGCTTAGTCCAAGTCTCTTTAATAATGCTGGTCTTCGGCCAAATCCATCATCTTTAAACCTGGTTTATGCATTAGAATTCGTTAGTGAGAAGTTAAATTGTAATAAATCAGCAACTTAGATTCGAAAAGCATACTGCGTGCTGCTTCAGCAGTAGCACCGCTACGGTTACAGAACATAAGTTGGCGAAGCTTCTGATTTTCAGCAAGTTAGATTCGTAATAGATTTTCTAATGCATAATTCAGGTTGCATCCTTTAGCATAGACTTTACATAAGTATAGGTCTGTGCTACAGGTAAGATGATAATTGCTGGCCTGGTTTTTAGCTTTTGATTTTCAAGATTGACTTTATCGCAGAAAGATTGACTTTTTGAATCCACAACAGACTCATGGTGTATGTCAATAGTAAAGTGATACCTACCAAAAGATTACCTCTGAAAACATAAAAATGAAGTAAAGACAATACTAAACTTGCTCCAATAATTACACTTATTTTTTGCCATTCATAAGGAACTGGATACCATTTTTTACCCAAGATTGCAGAAAGACAAGCCATAGTTGTATAGGTAACCAACGTCGCTAAAGCCCCCCCTAACATGCCTAAGAATGGCACAAGAATAACCAATGATATTGCTGTCAATCCAGCCCCAATGACAGAAATTAGCATACCCATTCTAGTCCTATCAGTAAGCTTGTACCAAACAGATAGATTATTGTAAATCCCTGAAAATAGATTAGCAAGTAGTAGAATGGGAACTATATATAAGCCAGCATGATATACGTTTTGCCGCAAAAATATTCCCGCAAAAACATCTAGGAATACGACCACAAATAACATAAAAACACTCCCTATTATGACAAACCAAGTCATGATGGTACTGTAACTTTTCTCCGCATCATCTTTGCCATATTGGTTGAAAAAGAAAGGCTCTGCCCCTAGTCTGAATGCGGTAATATAAAGCGTCATAAAGACACTTAATTTGTAGCATGCGGAGTAAATTCCATTTGTATTCTTATCAATAAACGAAGGAATAATGAGTTTGTCCAAGTTTTCGTTGACCACAAAAGCAAGACCACCGACCATGATGGGCCAGCCGTATTGTAGTAGCTTGCTAATGATCTTTTTGTCCCACTTTATACCTACCTTCCATATTAACGGAACCATGATCAAAAGTGTACAGGCACTGGCTATAAGATTAGCTATAAAGATATGAATTACCTGCGGCTTCGCAAACAGCGCTGGTGCTGACTTTAGACCTTTCGGCAAAACAATAAGAAGCATCAATGTGGCTATTACTAGCAAGGCGATATTGAACATCTTAATACTAAAATATCGCCATGTTTGTCCAGTTATACGTAAATACACAAAAGGTATAACGACCATCGTGTCAAGAACAGTTATCCATACCAAGATTCGAACCGCATCAATATCTGGCATATTGGTCAGTTTACCAATGCTTTCTGCAAAGGTCAAACCTAAGATACAAAAAGCAAGACTACTAACTAGGAGAAGGGCCATGCTTGACTTTTGGATGCCTTCCTTTCCAATTGATTGACTGTAGAATCTCAAAAATGCAGTCTCGACTCCTAGTGTCAAAATTACATTTAGAAACGCAGCGTAGATATACCATGTCGTTTGTTCACTAAACTGCGAAGTATTTAATACATCAGTATAAACTCCTACTAAAGCAAAATTAATTAGCCTTGGCAAAATAGAAGATAAGCCATAAATAGCAGTGTCCTTAAAAAATGACCTAATTGTACTCACTCAAACTTTTTAGAAGATATATGATGCAAATTTACATTATATGGGCAATATAATAATGGATTGTATGTTATAGGTTTTTATTTTGTTAATATACGCCTACTTTACGTACTTTTTGGTCAAAACGCATTATATTTACTCCAATTATCACTTTAATAAAAACGAAGACAAGTATGGGTTTTTTAAGTTCTATAAAAAGATTGCTATTCACTACAGAATCAGTAGCGAAATCAGCAACGGAGAAAGCAGTAGAGTTCACAAAAGAGAAGGCTGGCGATCTTGCTGATGCTGCAAAAGAAACAGTTGCAGATGTGACAGAAAGAACATCTGGATTGCGTGAATCAATAGTAGAAAAGGCAAATGCTGCAATGGAGAAAGTGGAATCCGTAGCTGAGACTGCATGGGAAAAAACTAAAGACCTTTCAGAAGATGTTGTCGAAAAAGTAAAAGAGATGACGGCAGAAACGCCAGAGGTTAGTAACGAAGCGGCAGAAAACTTGGTTGAGTCGGTGGCAACGCCAACAGTTCAAGATGAATCTCCTTCTATACTTGATAAGGTAGCCGCTACAGGGGCAGACATCCTTGAAAAAACTAAAGAAGCTGCCAGTAGTGCTTATGATAAATTAGCCGAAAACGAAACAGTACAGAAAGCGGGAAACATCGCTGAAAAATTAGGCGCACAAGTCATGGAAAAAGGTGGTGAACTTGCTGATAAAGCAGCTGATCTCTCGGTAAATGTAGGTGCTAAAGTGATGGATGCTTCTTCAAGTGCTATGGATAAACTCAACGATGTCAAAGAAGTAGCTTTTGACAAAGCAAAAGAAGTCTCTGAGCAAATTGGTAAAAAATTTGATGAAACTGTCGAAAAAGCTGAAAAATTTATGGCTGAAGAAAACGCAAAACCTAAACAAGAGTTTTCTGACAAGGACCTAAATGCAGGTGGAAGTCTATTGACTGACAAAGATGATTTCTTTTCCAAAGCTGATAAATATGCTGACGGAGATTTTGATGCATTCAGCGAAGGTAAGATCACTGTGCACGATGCCCCTAAGCCATCAAAAGCAGACGACGATACACTTGATTTAATTGACGATGCGATCGTCGTTGATGATAACGAACCACAGAAATAAAAAATAGATTTGTCACCATTAATCATAAATGGACGTACTGAGAAGGATCTCATCCAAGCTTGTCTCCGTGGAGAGCGACAAGCCCAGATGGAGATTTTCAATATGTATGCGTCCAAAATGATGGTGGTCTGCATGCGTTATGGTAGACATAGACTCGAAGCAGAAGATATATTACAGGATTCATTTGTTAAGATCTTCACTCATTTGCATGAGTTTGAGTATCAAGGCTCATTCGAAGGGTGGATCAGAAGAATTATTATCAATACAGCCATAAAAAACAATCAGCGTAAGTCGGTACAGTACGAAGATATTGGTCTCGACCATGTTCATGAAGAGAGCGCTGACCCTGATGTTTTTAGTACCCTTTCGGAGGAAGAGCTTATAAATATTATTTCTACGCTGCCGGATGGATATCGGATGGTTTTCAACTTGTATGCCATTGAAGGCTACAACCATAGAGAGATAGCACATATTCTTAATATTGAAGAGTCTACTTCCCGATCCCAACTCTATAAGGCTAGAAAACTTCTACAAGAAAAAGTATTTGAATTATACCAACAAGCCGTTTGAGAAATATGCATAAATTTGACAAAATATTTAAACATAAACTATCTCACGCACATACGGAGGTAGCAGCTCATAATTGGGAAAAGATAGTATCGCGGCTGGATCAGGCTGATGCGCTCAAACCAAGAGTCTGGCCATATAGACTAGCCTTGACTGGTATGGCCATCGTATTATTGATGGTAGGAACAACATGGGTAAGCAATTCATTACAATATAGTGATCTAACAAGTCCTACAGCAAAAAATCAGATAAATACAAACTCCAATAAAGGAGATACGTACTCCCTAACATCTAGTCAAGTGGCTATCCCGTATGCAGATAATACTGAAATTATTGCTTCTGGTTCTACTGATGGAATAAACAATAGTTCCCTTTCAAATGATCTCAATGCAACTATTAGTACAAATCATGCAGTGGATAGTGATGTCAGATCAATAAAAAACTTTGCCGCTTCGATCAATAAAGATACACCCATAACTCCTGTTGATGAAGGTGCTTTCCAAACAGTTGTACTCGAATCATCGATCAAAAACGCAAACATTCAGATAGCACCTTTGGTATCACCTAATTTTGATGCAGTGATTTCTAATGATGAGCATTTGATTTCGGATGTCATAGCATCGTCAAATGCACCACAAACCATAAAACTCCCTGCACTTGGATATCAGCCAAGTACCCTGTTAGCCATTCGACGAAAAATAAAGTCGAAACCTACCAGCAAAACAACACCAGCTTGTCCTTTTACACTTAATGGCCATATGAAAAGCTTAGAAGTTTACGTTTCTCACGACTACATCAGTAAGTCACTGTCGGCACCTGATGAGTTTGTAAATGTAATAGCCGAAAGGGAATCAAGCGAGTCTGCTATGTATTCATTTTCTGCTGGATTCAGATTTGGATACATGATTGCTCCTAGAGTCAATGTGCATTTGGGGGCAAACTACAGCCATATGAATGAGAAATTTAGCTACGTTGATCCGGAATCTGTTCAAGAGCGTACTATTACAATCAAGGATTACATTTATGAAAACGGTAAAATTATTGATAGTTTAGTTACAACTGAAACTATAAAATTACCAGGAACATCTACGATCAAAAAACAAAATTCATTTACGAGCTTTGATATTCCTATACTCGGCAGATTTACTATTTTAGGAAATAGAAACATAAGTCTATCAGCGTTGGCTGGTCCGATCATAAATGTATCTTATGGCCATAAAGGGATGATCATCGGCACTGATCTGAAGCCTGTTGACATATCTGATAATCAAATTTACAAACCACAATTAGGTGTTCGCCTGTATAGTGGAATAAGTTTGGCATATCATTTAGCAGGAGATTTAGATTTTGTTTTCGAACCACACGCCCGCATATCATTTGACGATGTGAGCAAAGATAACTATCCTATTGCGCAGCGTCACCAATCGTTTGGCGTTCATACAGGACTTCGATACAGATTTTAGAAATATTTTTTGTTAAAGTTTCAAGTTCAAGGCAACGAATTTAGTATATTTAGTGTCTTACCTTTGTTATCACATCAATTGAAACAGAGATTAAGCCATGAAGAGTATTTACACAATAGTTCTATTTTCATTTATAGTATTTTCTTCATGTACAAAAGATGAAAACTTGTTCATCCCAGACCAAGAACAACAAATCAGTCAAACGTATTTGCATACCATATTATCGATATCCCAATCAAGTGTGTTGATATCAATTGTAAATGATAAACCTAATTTTATCAGCAGTAGTGGAAAGTTTCTTATTTATATTCCCGCGAATTCACTACGAGACGAGCTAAATAAACCTTTTGAAGGTCAAATTAAATTGCAATTTAATAAATTAGGAAACGACAAAAGTGATTTTATTGTTACGCCATCTCAGCTTTTTGATGGGCAAACAAGCAGTTCTGATACCTATACTTTCGCAGTTGTACCTGAAAGGCTGGGCCTCAAATCTTAATTTTTCTCTAGTTGTACAATTGTCAAACGAACCGGGATCATATTTTTTGGGATCGATGAGCGGGTTCAATTCGCGCGCATGTTCCAGTGAAATGAAATCCGAATCCAAACCGAGATAGCGCGCCTTGGCCCGCTCCTGTTTCAGGTAATCGTAACGTTCCTTGGTGGAGGCCAGATAAATGCCACCGGGGCGGTGAATGCCGCAGGACTGGCCCGTGAGGTCTTCAAGCTCCTTGTAGAGATTGATCGTGTAGCCCTGCAGCCTTGCGATGTTGGAATCGGAATTGATCGTGTGGATGATGCC
>JANMMV010000415.1:0-1792 GCA_031373565.1 Saprospiraceae bacterium | reverse complement strand
TCAAAGTTGTTTTTAGGCTTATTTAACGCTTACAATAGAACGAATCCATTTTATACGGAGCTTACTAGAGACACAAAAAATAATGGTAAATTTGTATTTAACCAATATAGTTTACCTTCTATTTTGCCAACTATAAGTTATGGGCTCGCTTTCTAAGTGCAACAGAATATGTACTTTCTTGTTAATAATTTGCTCGTTTTTAACCACTTACCTAATAAATTTGTTTCTGTTATGATAATTAATTCTTAGCTTTGTGACTTTCTTAGTTTTTTTCGTCAAAATTGTATCATAAATAAATAAGTGATCAAAAACCGTATATACATATTAAGCCTTATTGCTCTACTAGCAGGTTGTGTTAGTGATGTACCACTTCAAATTGAAGACCAGAGGGTTTTTGCAGTTTGTGAGCTTAAAGCGTATGAGCAGGTATCAGTTTATGCTAATAATACAGGGAATACAACGGGGGAATTACCATATCAGCTTCAAAATCCAGAAGACTTGAAAATGTCTATTATTGAAGGCACTAAAGATAACCCAAATGACCTTATTTATGATTATGATGCTAGGTTGTATGGTATTGATAAAGTAAAATTTGTTCCTAAACCTGGACTATCTTATCGTTGGACGGGTTTGACAAATCTAAATGAGCCCGATCCACAATTAGTAATGCCCCAGCCAGTAGCAATTGATTCTGCAAAAGCCACATTAGTAAGTGAATCTGCGGACAATAAGATTATAGAACTTGTGATAAAAGTGCCAAAATTTTTGAGGGATGAGACTTTCTTTCATATAGATCCAAAGGTAGTAGGGTCTACCGCTATTTCTGCAAAATTTATTGATAATGTAGGTGCATGTAAGACTTTGTTACACAGGTCAGGCTTTCTTGTAGATTATAGCCGGGTGAAAAATGGAGAAATTATGGTTACTTTAGAAGTTACTACTCAAAAGCCATTCCAAGAAATTCTTATAGAACTTAATAATACGACGTCTTCTTATTATTACTACAACAAGTACAAATCAGATAATGTAGCTTCTACAAACACCGCATATGTCATCCCAACGATATCTGGTGACGCTCTTAACATTTTCAATTCTAAAACCGTAGGTTGCTTCAGTGCTGCAACTTCAACCATCTTTGTTGCTAAGGTACAATAACCTGTTTTAGTTTTGTTCTTCCCAAGTAATAGTTTTTTTATTACCTTTTATTCCCTTATTCCGCTGTTCCCCCGTTCCCATATACCCTTATAAATTTATAACCGTATAACCTTATAACCTCATAACCTCATAACCTTATTCCCTCATAACCTCAAGTTAGGTACGTAAGAAATAGTCTCATTGCTATCGAATTCAATTGGTGTACCGCATTTAAAAAGTGGGAGCTGTTTGAGTTCTTTTTTCATAGAGCGATGAATCAACATCGAATAGGTCATTTGTACAGATAATGTACATATTAAAATGCTAATATTTTACATTTTTTTCTTGTAAATCTAGGGTAATCCTAATGAGCAGTGTCTTTAAAGCGTAATCATTTATGATATGCAACAGAAAATATGAGCCAAATAGAATTATTTAAAGCCTTAAAGGAAATCCACTTCACTAAGCACTTTAGTGTTCAAGAGATGGGAACTTTCATGGATAATGGTCAATACCATGAGATGGAAAAAGGTAATGTCATTTTTTCAGAAGGACACATGATTGACAAAATGAATATTTTGTTGAAAGGTGTTGTCAAAGTAACAAAGCTGACTGATGATAATAGAGAAGTGCTCAAATCAATCCTTCATCCCAAAAC
>JANMMV010000329.1:0-23867 GCA_031373565.1 Saprospiraceae bacterium | reverse complement strand
CAAGATGTTTTTTTGTTTGAAGGAACTGTCATGGAAAACATCACGCTTAGGGACGACACAATCTCTCGTGAAAAAGTCATCAATGCCGCAAAGACTATCGGAGCACACGAGTATATCGAAAAGTTACCCAACAGCTATGATGCGCATGTCACGGAACGAGGAAGCAATCTTTCTGTCGGTCAACGCCAATTGATTTCATTTGTACGGGCTTTGGTCTTTGATCCAGACATATTGATTCTTGATGAAGCAACATCATCAATAGATACCGAGTCAGAAGCCGTTATCCAATATGCGATCGAAAAACTAATTTCTAAACGTACGTCTATTATTATTGCACATAGACTTTCGACCGTCAGACATGCACATCAGATCTTAGTACTCTCTCAGGGCACGGTGCTCGAAATCGGCAATCACGCTGAATTATTATCCGATGAAAATAGTTATTATCGAAACATTTTCGAAAAGCAATCAGGCGACATAATTGCGTAAATTTAATCAATCAAAACTAGGCAGGTTGCAGTCTAAAATAATTAAATGGCACCCAAAATGTTTTCCACATTGGGCGTGATTTGTTCTGCTTTCAGCAAAATCTCTAAATATAAAAGCCACGCTTCTTCTTCAAGAGATATCAATTTAAGATCGGTATTCAGCTTCAAGTCCTCTTTAAAATAGCTTATTTCTTCGGCCACTTCGGGATGTGATGAATTAAGTGTCGCAAACACCTTGTCTTGTGCCTTTTGAAAATAGGTTACTTCTTCTATTGTGCTGTTAAACTTGCGTTTCAGCTCGGCGAGCTTCGCTATCTTCTCTAGCAGCTCTACATTAGATTTGTAGTCGATATCCATTTTTTTTATCATGAAACTCGTTTTTTCAACCGCAAGACTTCCCTTGTAGGGTAGTCGCAACCCTAAACCTAGAGAAAACTCGTCTTGGAAAAGCAAATTATCTCTTCGGCTATACCTGAGTTGAGCATAATCTAAAAATCTTCTTGCATCTTTCCTTTCTAGAGAAAAATCCAATGTGTTTTCTTCGTTCTCTAAAATTGATTTTTTATACTCAAGCGTATTACTTTGTTCTATTACCACACTATTGACTTTTGTTACGATTTCTTCTAATGAAAAAACGTTGGACACCACGCCACTAATTCCATATTTTATAAGCAATGATTTAAGTGATTCTCCGATTAAAGCTCGCGCTGATGTGGATTTATAAATATCTTCTTCTAAGCGCAACACCTCCTTTGCATTAATATCTGCTCCTGATCCTATGATTCTAATTAAATGGTCGAGTTTCCGTTGATTAAAACTATTTTGGTCCGAAAGTAGGTTATCTTTTTTTTCTAAAAAGTACATTCTTACAGCATCATGGTACACCATGAATAAGTCTTTTTGCATCTGCTCTTCCTTTTCTATTTCAAGTTTTTGTAAAAGAAGGTCTTTTTGTTGCTGATAAACTTTGGTCAGACCCCATGCATTAAAGAATGTTCTTAGCGCATATTCTTGGCGAGCCAGATTATTTTGGTCGGTTTCTGTTCGTAAGTTGATCTCTTCAATAATCGGAGATTTAATCTTGATGTCGTTGAGATTTGTGGCGTGTTGTGAGTAGAAACTATATATTGGTTTGTTTCTGACGTCATCTATCATTTTTTGAACCACCTGACCACCCGCTATATTTTGCACAGCAAATATCGTCACTATCAAGAAAGATAACTGTCTCATATTAAGGTAGTGATTTGGACAAGTTCTTTCTGATAGAGCGCATTGCTAGCAGATAACTTGATGTAGATCTCCATCCCATATGTTTTGAATTCAGGGACTTTACGTAATCGCTCCGGGATTTCTACTATCCTAAAACCCTTTCCGATGACGACACCTTTAATTAATTGCCCAGGATGTAAAGAAGAAATAACAGAAAGACTGTCTCCAACTTTGATGGCCGCAGATTGACTTTCGTGGATATAACCTACCACCCGAGTAGGACTTGGTTCGTAAAAAGTGATCATTTCCCGTTGTCTTTCAACATACTCCTTGTCGCGAATATTAATATTACCTATAACACCATCAAACGGCGCTAAAATCTTGAGTTTGTTCTTCTCATTGATGATATAGGTTTTCTGGTCTATAAGTTTATTGACTTCGGCAATCTTGCTACTTTGCGTATCAATCAATTTTTGGTAGGATGATTTTAGTTTTTGAGAATTAGTCTGTAATGATTGGATCTCGTTTTGCAGAGCTGAAATTTGTGTTTTGCTAGGATGGCTAGCAACATTTGATGCTGACGATGCAGTAGGATTGAGCATACTCTTAGCATAAGCCAATTTACTTTCTTCTACCTTGATTTCTTCACGGAGAGCCGTAGTTTTTTGTGCTGTTTCCGTCTTTATTTTTTCTATTTGCGTTTTGTACTCAAAGATAGAAATGGCATTCTTCTCTCTTATCGTTCCTATTTC
The DNA here is from genome assembly GCA_031373565.1 of Saprospiraceae bacterium. Taxonomy (GTDB): domain Bacteria; phylum Bacteroidota; class Bacteroidia; order Chitinophagales; family Saprospiraceae; genus OLB9. The sequence goes on along the minus strand of JANMMV010000329.1, from coordinate 21,418 downwards.
TTGGTCGATGACTCTTATGTCCTTGTCCATCTCTGCCTTGGAGAGTTCAACTAATAAGTCTCCTTGCTTAACCTTTTGCCCTTGAGTCACATGGATTTTGTCAACATACGCAGATATATCAATTTTGATTAAATGCTCTTGGGTATCTGTATATCCTAAAAACGCTGTCGAACTTCGTTGCGTCTGCGAATCGAGAATAAAGTAACAGGCGATGAGCAAAATCGGTACAATCAGCCAATACAAAATGTTGAAGGACCAGCGGCGTTGAGACATTATCTTCATGAATTGTCATCAACGTTTTGGTCATCAAAATTAAGTCTTCGCACATTGATATTCTCAAGATTATTGAGATCATTCAACAGATCGGATGCCTTCAATTCATTCTTTAGGATGAAGACAATTTCATATTCTGTCGAATCTACTTCTAATAAACGCTGATTGACTCTGATACTTTTAACCGAGTAGTCGTCAGTATACGTTTTTAGAACAGCAAAAACAGGTAACACTTCATCATCGTCACCAGGCAATGTCAAAACACGCAGGTTGCCAACGAGTTTGGTACGTGCTCCGAACGGTGTAAATCGAAGCAATACTGCCATCAAACAAAAAACAACGGTTCCTACAAGCCCATTAAGAAAACTATGTACTCCACAAGCGATACCTACTGCCATCGCAGCAAAAACAAAGGCTACATCGCGCGGATCACTAATTCGAGTACGAAATCGTATAATCGCTAATGCGCCAAAAATCCCGAACCCGAGCGCTAAACTATCGCCAATAGACTGCATGATCGTACAAGTCACGAGTGACATCAATATCAATGACTGCACAAAATTATCTGGGCTTGCTACCTTGCGGGATGTCTTGTCGTAGGTTAGTACCAACATCGAAGACAGGATTATTGTCATCAATGAGGCAAAGATGATCCATATGATAGGAGATGTCTCTACACTATTGGTACTAGTAGGAAATTCGAACATATTGAGTTGTTAGGTAGTGTAAAGATATACAATACGCCGAATTTACATAGGCTTAACATGCGTAAAGTGGGATTGGGTATGCAGAGACGACAATTTTAATGCCTTAAAATAAAAAGCACCGCAACTAGAGATAAAAGATGGGTGAAATATTGTGTAAAACAATCAAACAATAGTATGTTGTGCCAGTTTTAAAACGAAAGGCCATAAACATCTTAAGTATTATGAAAAAGTTATCCATGCGTCAGACTTTATTCCTATTTCTAATCACATTTTGCTTGCCATACATCGTTCATTCCCAATCCATAAGTGATGATTTCGAAGGCAATGGCAGTATTACATCGTGGTTCGGAGATGATTGTGACATCAACACTACTTTTACTAACCCATTTAAACAAGGAATCAATAATTCAGAGAAAGTTCTTAGATACATGGACAATGGAGGACAGTATGCGAATGCGAGATTTGATGTAGCCAATAATTTTGATTTATCTGAAAATCACATCTTTACTTTTAAGATTTATGTACCATCCAATGGATTGACGGGAAACCAAGTCAACAAAGTATCTTTAAAACTACAAGATGGTACTTTAGGTCAACCATGGACAACTCAAACAGAAGTGATTAAACCGATATTGTTAAATCAATGGCAAACAGTGACCATTAACTACAAAACCGATCCTTACTTTAATCTGGATGGCGCATCTCCAGCTCCCATAAATAGAAAAGACTTTAATAGAGTACTCATTCAGGTCAATGGAGAAAATAACAATGATCGAGTGCTGGCATATATAGATGACATAGATTACAATGGTGAAATCGCTCCGTCTACCGTGTACGATAAATTAATTTGGTCAGATGAATTCAATATAAATGGTGCCATTGACAATACGAAGTGGTTTCACCAAACGCGCCTACCAAACGGAGGCAGCTGGTACAATGGAGAAATACAGCATTATACTAACCGACAGACAAATTCGTTTGTGGCGGATGGCATTCTAAAGATTGTTGCCAAAAAAGAGTCTTTCAATGATCAAGGATTTACCAAACAATTTACTTCTGCACGTTTGAATTCGAAGTTTGCATTTAAATACGGAAAGGTAGAAGTCAGGGCAAAATTGCCGACTGGTGTCGGTACGTGGCCAGCTATATGGATGCTGGGCAAAAATATCAATGAAGATGGCGGTTACTGGGACAATCAGGGATTAGGGACTACTGGATGGCCAGCATGTGGTGAAATAGACATTATGGAACATTGGGGAAATAATCAAAATTTTGTGCAAAGTGCTATTCATACGCCTTCCAGTTTTGGAAATACTGTCAATCTAGGAGGACAAATCATTTCGACGGCTTCTACTGCGTTTCACATATATACATTTGAATGGACACCAGAGAAATTAGTTTTTAGTGTTAACAACGTCAAACACTATACTTATAACCCTGCAGTAAAAGATAATGCGACCTGGCCTTTTGATGCGGAGCAATATTTCTTGCTCAACATAGCAATACAACCATCCATTGTAAGTTCTTTTACTCAAAGCGCCATGGAAATAGATTACATCAGGGTTTATCAACAAGGTTCTACTTCTTCCGTAAAAGAAGAAAAAAATATGACCCTAAGCTATTTTCCTAATCCAGTCAATGATGTTCTCATTATCCCGCTGGAAGAAACTAGTGAGCAAAATATACCAATCAGTGTCTTTAACATTTCTGGTCAATTGGTCAGATCAGAAATATGTACGCTTAACAACGACCAAATCGCTATTGACGGATTGGGGAACTTACAAAGTGGCATGTATATCGTTTCGTTTCCGATGAATAATCATATCCAAAGATTGAAAATTGTAAAAAATTAGGGACTTTATCTGGGTAATAAAACAATTAAGTCACAAAGAACTACTTAGTCTGCGTCACACAGATCATTAAAAATCTGCAGACATTCGTTGTAATACTTCTACCTTTGTCTTTCAAAATTTATCCGAATGTCGTCGTTTACTATCACAAATCTATTTCTATATCCTATCAAAGGAATGGCTGGTATAGAGGTCACTGAAGCGGAAGCTCGACCAATTGGTTTTGCTTATGACCGTCGCTGGATGCTAATCGATGAAGACCATCGTTTTGTTTCGCAACGAAACGAAGTCGCCATGGCTCAATTCAGACCGCTGATCGATGGAGATAACATTGTTGTCCGGTATGATCAGGCAGAAGTAAAATTTAACATCAATCAACTAACTGGTGAATCCATTTTGACGCAAGTCTGGGACGACAATGCCACAACACGCGAAGTGCATGCGGAAGTAAGTAGTTGGTTTTCTGATCATCTTCACAAAAAAGTAAAACTAGTGCGTCTACTTGACGAAGAAGCCCGAATACATCATGCAAGCACGCGCAACGAGGATATTGCCGTTAGCCTAGCAGATGGCTATCCTTATCTAATCGTAGGATCTGCAAGCCTAGATCTTCTGAATACAAAACTATCACAACCTATATTGATGAATCGTTTTAGGCCCAATATTGTCGTAGCTACCTCCATAGCACACGAAGAAGATACGTGGGGCGAAATGTCTATAAGTGATCTATCATTTTATAATGTCAAACCTTGTGGACGATGTCAAGTGATCACCATCGACCAAGCAACAGGCGAAATCAACAATGAAATTCTAAAAACACTTAATACTTATCGTCGACAAGGCAATAATGTGATGTTCGGAACCAATGTTGTCTGCCGTGACGGCGGCGTGATCAAAGTCGGTGATGTGATAAACGTTTAGATACTGCCGGTTCGTCCGCCATCGACAGGTATGCTCGTACCTGTAATATAACTTGCTGCTGGAGATGCAAGAAATGCAGCTAATGCTGCGATTTCTTCGGGTTTCCCAAATCTTCGCATTGGAATCTCTTTCTGCATTTCATCGGAGATATCATTGGTCGATATACCCGCTTTGTCGGCCTTGTTGTTTATGATCTGGGCCAATCGTTCCGTCTCTGTAGCTCCAGGCAAGATATTATTGACCGTGATTCCAAATGGAGCCAGCTCGTTTGCCATCGTTTTGGCCCATGAAGCGACAGCACCACGGGTGGTATTGCTGACTCCTAATCCATTGAGCGGAATTTTGACAGAGGTAGAAATGATGTTGATAATGCGGCCATAATTATCTGCTTTCATACCCGCAATCAATGCCGTCGTTATCGTATGATTTGCGATCAAGTGAGAAGTGTAAGCATTGACAAACTCGTCCGAAGAAGCATTAACAATCGGACCACCAGCTGGACCACCAGAATTATTTATCAAAATATGCATCGTTTGAACTTCTGCCAATGCTATTGTTTTCACTTTCAGCTGTTCAATATTAGCACTATCTGCCACTAGTATATTGTGCTTTTGACCTCGGTTTGTGGCAAGCGAATTTTTAGCCGATATTAACGTCCGCTCATCCCTAGCCATTAAGGTGACATTTGCCCCAGCATCGGCCAATTCTAAAGCGATCGCTAGTCCAATACCCTTGGATCCACCACAGACCAGCGCATTTTTATTTGTAAGATTAAGATCCATGTCTACTAAGTTTAAATGTGTACTTGTGTAATTGTGTATTTGTTTAACTCCATTAATTATGTAACAGTTTATTTATTGCCTGTCTTTAAACAATTAAACTTTAAACGATTCAACAAAAAGCAGTCGTAGCAAAGCTAACCAACAACAATTAATCTATCTTTACGCTACCAATACTTACCAAATGCAACCTATCAAATCAGAAGTAATTGAAGGCAGAGCCACACCTAGGGGTCGTTACCCTCACGTAAAAGTCGTCGGTGATTTTATTTTTGTCTCGGGGACTAGCAGTCGAAGATCCGATAATACCATCGCTGGTGTTGCTATAAGCTCGGACGGTACTAAAACCTTAGATATTCGTGAGCAAACACGGGCTGTAATTCTTAATATTCAAGCCATTCTCCAGCATGTAGGTGCTGATTTACAACACATCGTTGACATCAATTCCTACCTTGTGGATATGAGAGATTTTGATGGATACAACGAAGTTTATGCAGCGTTTTTTGATTTTGATGGACCAACTCGCACAACAGTGGCGGTCAAAGAATTGCCGCATCCTGACCTAAATATAGAAATTAAAGCGATCGCTTACTTACCAAAACAATAACCCATGAGCCAAGATTCCAAATATTCTGCTATACACTACAATGAATATCTCCAGATCGACAAGATCACTTCAGCCCAAGAAATGCGGAGTGCAAAACTCGGCGTGCCCGCACATGACGAGATGCTTTTTATCATCACTCACCAAGTATACGAACTCTGGTTTAAACAAGTCAATTACGAACTGAGGTCCGTTTGTAGTGATTTTAGTCATGCTAAAGTCAACGAGAGTAATATCGGCATAGCCGTATCCAGACTACAAAGGGTGATCACGATTCTCAAATTGATGGTACAGCAGATAGGTGTAATCGAGACGATGACGCCGCTAGATTTTTTGGATTTTAGAAATTATCTCTTTCCAGCATCTGGATTTCAAAGCTTTCAGTTTAGAGAAATGGAAGTCATGCTCGGACTCAAAGGAGATAAACGGATGACATACAACAACCGTCCTTACAATATTGTCTTTGACGAAAAGAAAAAAGACACGCTCAATCACCTTGAAGAAAGTCGGTCACTACTAGAATTAGTCGAAGATTGGTTGGAGCGGACCCCCTTCTTGGAAACTGGCGATTTCAACTTTTTAGCTGAGTATCAAAAAGCCGTTCGAATCATGTTAGATGCTGAATCACAAGCGATAAGAGATACTGACATTTTGACACCAGAATCCAAGGAGATGAGACTCAAAATGCTTGGTGACACCCATACTTATTTTGCCAATATTATGGACGAATCTAAGCACCTAGAGCTGATAGAAAGCGGACAGTTGCGGCTTTCATATAAAGCAACGATAGCTGCATTATTTATCAATATTTATCGTGATGAACCTATCCTTCACTTGCCTTTCTTGTTGATTTCCGCATTGGTCGAAATCGATGATCAATTGACGACGTGGCGATATCGTCATGCACAGATGGTTATGCGTATGCTGGGCAAAAAAGTTGGAACAGGCGGGTCTTCTGGCCATGAATACCTCGCCAAAACAGCTGAAATGCATCACATATTTGCTGACTTTCACAATGTAAGTACGCTATTGATACCGAGATCTGCAGTACCTGATCTTCCCGCTTCTTTAAAGCAAAATTTAGGATTTTACTTTTCGCGTTTGGGATAAACGCAGAAATAGATGAATATAATAAAGTATGAAATAGTTTTATATTGGCGCAAAGCAGATGAAGGTACTTATGTGGCAAATATATTTACCACCAGTTGTTATAATGGTCCATTTAGGTGCACTGATTGTGAAAGTCAGTCTGCTTTCCAATATTGTTATGGCAAAGAAACCGATTGCTCTCTACCTTTCCCAGGTAATCCAAGCAATTTTGCCACCAAATGTATGATTACTGTAGTCCGTTAATTATGAAAAAAGGATCATTTTTGCCGCTTGTCCTCATTTTATCAGCATTTCTTTTCATTCAAAGGGTATCTGCACAAGAATTTACAAGATGTATTGATGATGCTATACCATATACGGTAAGTTTAAAATTTGCAAACGATCAAATACTATATAATACATTTAATAGTATAGTAATTGGATCTAAAAATGGATACAGCTGTGAGTCGAATACCATATTTGAAGTTCTTGATCTAAAATTGATTGACTTTTATCCTATCACAAATGAAGAATATCTAGTGATTTATAACAATTACAAAACTCTTGCAATTTATAATATTGTTACCCAAACCATCAAAAAAGTATTATTAAATGACAATGAAGGATTATCTGATATCAGAAAATATAAGTCATCTACCTATATTCTTGGGTACAATTTTTATTATGTAAATCATGATAACCTTGCGACTAATAATTGGAAAAAAATTGAATTAAGCGATGAAGTATACATAACAGACATGAATTTTGTTTCGGACGACTTTATTCTGCTGAGTTTAGGAAGAGAAAGTGAAAATGGTGGACTAATGAGAGGAGGTGTCGCCATTACACAAGATGGTGGTAACTCATGGAAAATAGATACTTCTGGCTTTAACCAGAGAATTCATGATATCGAATATCTAGATAAGCATATAGTAGCGATTGGTAATCGTGGCGATGTTTTTGTTTCTAATGACACAGGGCTTACTTGGGCAAAAAAACTAAACTACCCGAATATTAATCACTTACTTAAATGTGAGAAAATAGGACTGGATGTCTTTGTCGCCGGTGGCGAGATAGATATTACTGGAAATTATGCAGATGCATATATTTTTAAGAGCATAGATTTTGGTGAAACATGGTCTATTGTCTTTCGTATGGATTCCATTGGTACGGCTAATTTTATCACAAAAGACAACCATAATAGATTATATTTTAGCACTGATGACGGCTCTATATTTTATGCGAAGGAGTCAGTATCGTCTACATCGTCTTTGCCTTCTGAGAATATCATAATCACACCTAATCCCACGTCTTCGTCTTTTAGAATTAATGTAACGAAAGATCATGGCCCATGTGACATACTTATTAAAAATCTCGCTGGTTACGTTGTGATGACGGCCTCTTCCATGAACTCAAACGACGATATAGACATATCTTATTTACCTGCTGGTGTATATCTATTGCATTATACAAATAGTGCAGGAGCCCGTTCTACGCAGAAATTAATAAAGGTGGATTAATGACTTCATTTCAAAAATGGTTTGGGAATAAGCCATATTGAGTAATCTACTCATACAAATTATCTTCCTTGTCATTGGTTCGTTGTATCAATCTCGCCGTAATACGTAGAAATTCTGTCTCTGATATCAACCCTACGAGCTCATTACCATTTACGACAGGTAAGCATCCGATCTTGTTATCTTTCATAAGCTTCATCGCATCTAGGATATTTGTCTCCTGCGTGACCGTGATCGGTTTATGAATCATGATATCTGATACGAGCGTCGTCTTCCGGGGACTATTTTTGTTTTTCATAAAACTTCGGAGTAGAAGTCTCGCTGTCACCAAACCTACTAGCTGGCCTTTGCTATCTTCCACTGGCGTATATCGTATCGTATTCCAGTCCATCAATTCTGCCACTAAATCTATGATGTCATCTTTTTGTACCGTATAGAGGTCCGTTAGCATAAACTCGGACACTTTGAGATGCGATGGATTATATAATTTGAGATCATTTATCGTTGGCTCTTCCCACTCATGGACAGGAAGATTGGACTGTTGGTTTTTTATCATCGTAGCCGTCAATACACTTAGTGCCTCGTCGGTATTGGTCGTTTCGTGAAGTTTAGTAAATGCTCTCAACATCCATCGTGCACCTGTCATATGTTTTTCTACTCGACCATGTATAACGCCAAGGTATTTATCTATATCTTGTTTATCTACGCCACGAGATTCTAGACCTTTTCGCGCTATAGGTAGTAAGCGTCTTACGAGATCTGCTGCGGAGATTTTTTCATCGTTAAACCACGAAAACTTCGTATCCATTCCAAATTTGGCCGCTTTTCCGAAGTTATCTCGGGCATCCACAAACGACATGTGCGTCGTTATATCTTCGATCTCTAACGCACAGCCTTCCATACATCCTAACCAAAAACAAGCATTGGCTACTTCGTCAAGAACTGTCGGCCCTGACGGCAAAATACGGTTTTCGATCCGTAGATGTGGCTGGCCATTTTCACTGATGCCGTAACATGGTCGATTCCATCTATAAACGGTGCTATTATGTACTTGTAGTGCCCGAAGTTTCGGAACTTTGCCTTCCTTGATCATCGCCATGGAATCTTCTTCAACATCACTACTTAGCAGCACTCTAAATCTGGCAATATCTTCTTTATATATCTCTAAGATAGATTTTTTGAGCCAGTCACGTCCAAAACTAACTCTTGGACTTCGTTCCCTCATGTGATCGTGCGTCGTGCGCGTATCAAGTGACTGCTGAAATAATGCAATCCTGGTTTCGTGCCACAATCTCTTCCCAAAAACGATCGGACTATTTGCTGCTATAGCCATCATAGGGCCTGCCAAGCCTTGGGCGATATTGTACATTTTGACAAAATCTTTCGGCTCGATCTGCAAATGCACCTGAAAACTAGTATTACAGGCTTCCAATAACGGTGAACTATGTTTTACGAGCAGCTCGTCTATCCCTATAATCCGCAATTCGTAAGACTCACCAATACGCTGTTTGTCGAGCGCTTCCATTAAGGCAAAATACCTTTTCTTCGGGGTCAAGTTTTCTAACTCCAAATGATATTTACGTAAAGTAGGCAAAATCCCTGTCAAAACGATCGACGTGTTCATGCCATCAAGGACCGCTTGGATTTTATTGATTTTCTCGCTATTCTCGGCTTCCAGGGCGGAGAAACAATCCCCTTCAAATACGCGGGGGTCTAGATTTGTCTCTAGGTTAAACTTAGCGAGCTCTGTTTCTACCCACGGATAATCCTTCATTCGATCCAACGCCTCCATTGCGATAAGTGCTGGTTTGAACGTTTCATTATCAACCATGACCATCTCTTGTTCGGCGCCTATTCGTGTAACACCCGCTTCAAACCATCCTTCTTGAATCATGTGTTCAAGCGCCTGCACATCATTGAGAAGCGCCTTGACAAATTTTTGCATCTGCTTCTGGTCACTTACCAGGGATACTCTCTGCTCGCCCATCGTTTTTTGTTTTAATTGGATCCGTGTATAAATGCCAAATATATCAATGATTTAGTTGTCTTGTTAGTTTTTGTATTACATTTTTAAAAAATGAAAAATATATGTCCATTAAACCTAACATTTTCAAGCCTTCTTGCGTTATAATCCTATGATAAAAGGAAAACTGGTATACATATTATTATTCTCGATTTTGGGCTTGTCTTGCACCGATGATAATCGTCCAGTGCTATTTAGTGGCAATATGACCGCTAGATTTGAGATTCCTTCTGGTGTCAACAACATAGAGACGTATTACTTTACTGTCAGAGACGTGCCTACCTTTTTTGCTCAATCCGCAAGTGTTGCCGGAATAGATACTAGCGATGTCAAAAATATTCAGTCTGCTCGTGGCCTTCTACGGAGTACTTTCCAAAATGAAGACTACGATTTTGTCGACAGAGTTAGCATTTTTGTGATATCTAAAAAAGACCCTTCTTTAAAAAAAGAAATGTACTATGTTGATTTTGTTCCTCTAGGGACAAATAATGAGTTGCGTATGCAAAGTTCTACCTCAGAGTTGTTAAAAATACTACGAGAAGAAACAGTAGATCTTGAAATCCGGCTCAATTTTAGAGAAATCAGAATCACCGCTATTCCTACGACAATGGAATTTGGTTATACCGTGTTTTAATTTAATATTTGACGTCAATTAGATACTATGAATGATTTGTCACAAAGCCAATACATGGTTGTTTTTGATCTACCCGATGACTTTACGGAAGAGATGATCAACACAATATCAAGACAAAGACGCAAAGTTGATCAGTACTTTCAAACAGGCAAGCTCGTATCTTATACCCTTGCCGCCGACCGGAGACTTCTTTGGGCTATTTTTAATTGTTACGATGTGACCGAGCTCAAAAAGCTCGTCGAAAAACTTCCTATGACACGATTCTTTTCGTACTCATACCACGACGTGATGTTTCATTCTACGGCCAATGCATTTCCAAGTTTTTCTCTCAATTGATGAACGAAGCAAATAGCTGAAAAGACTCTTTCAGGATTCATTGTTTTTTAGTTCATTGTACACGAAACGCCATCTAGTACTATGAAAAGTTGCCACTTTAAACAAGTGATCAGTATCAAGTTCGATCTTAATGTAATTATAGAAATAAGAATTTTATTAGTCAACATCTATTGATTGTTACGTGTTTATGCAGTAAATCTGATGCCCACCCAGTTTATTTTATCAAAAATAATCTCTTTTCCGCGCACCAATTTTTCATCCACTGGCATCTACCTTACAATGCACAGATGAAATAATTCAGGCATAAATTACATACTCAAACAAGCCATCTAAGTTCGTCACCTAGGCTTCGAAAACTTTAATTTTATCTTTAATCTATTGATACCTAGTATCTACGACAGGCACGTAGAACGCAATATTTATTTCTTCATTCTTAAAACTAATCATCATGAGAGTTCCATCATTTCCAATCGACAATTTTGACGAAATTACATTTGAAAATCGCAACAAAGCGTATGGTGCTTATTATCTGCGAACACATCAAAACGAAAACATCGTGAAAGGTATGTTGAGTGCCTTTACTATCGTTGCGATGATTATTGTTGCTCCGAAAATTTACGCTATGTTCGCACCACCAGAAGTAATCAAGGAATATCTGAGCGGAGATATATATCTTGATAATACGAAGGTAGAAACAGCTAAACTAATACACCCAAAAACACCCGCGATTGCCAAAATACCCGCGGCCATGATAAAACAAATTAAATATGTGATACCGACAGTTGTCGATGATCATGTTGACCATGTTGAAACAAAAATAGCAACAAATGCACAACTCAGCAACGTGATTACTGGTGCAAGGACTCTTGCAGGCGCTACAAATGGCGAAAATCCATTACTCGGTACACCTTTGGGTACTGGCTCTGTGGCGATAACTCCGATCATAGAGGTAATTAAAGCTAAAGAACCTGTCTTCAACGTAGTTGATGAAATGCCTTCATTTGAAGGTGGCGAAGCTGCATTGTTTAAGTATCTTAGCAACCGAATCAAATATCCACGATTGGCGCTTGAGAATGGAATCAAGGGAAAAGTCATACTCCAATTTGTAGTAAATACCGATGGCAGTATTCAAGATGTAAAAGTGCTTCGCGGCATCGGTGGTGGATGTGATGAAGAAGCACTCAACGCGGTCAAAAAGATGCCGACCTGGAAACCAGGAAGCATGAATGGTAAGAACGTGAGAGTCAAGTATACCTTGCCTGTAAGTTTTCTGCCGAGGGATTAGCACATTGAATATTTTATTGACAATTATAGATCAATCGAAGTGAGAGAGCCATAGGTTCTCTCACTCTTTATAATTCCATTAATCAGTTTTGTCCGCTAAGGCAAAATTAGCAGAGAATACATAAATACCTTGTTCAAATATCGGTATGTGCTGGTTGTTTAAATACTGATGATATCCAAATCTAAGATCCGCAAAATCCTTGATATCTAGTCCGCATTCTACATTTCCGCCTACAAAATTGTTTGCAGATCTACACCCGTAAATACTAGTAATTTTTTCTCTATCATTCATAGAATAAGAGATATAGGTTTTCAACCACGCTTTGCCATCAGAAGGGTTTTTGTCCGTATTCCAAGCCTTGGTTTCTATTTCAAGTCCCGTCATCAATAGTTTAGAAAACATCGAAATACTAGCATCTTTTTCAATTGACACACCATTCACTGACTTCAAAGCTAACTGATACAGCGCCATAAATTGAGTACTCTTTCCTATTGTTTTGATTTGCTTTTTGCCCGTCGTTCCTATATTAATCAAACCACCGAAATTATTAAGGATGTCCGCTGTCCCTGCCAAGTTTACACTAAAACCTTCCTCTGTCGGTTGGCTAATCGCTCCTACCATAAAATATACAGGAAAATAAAATTTTTCAGGATCGCCGATATTAACTTCAGCAATTTTTGCGCGAGATCTCAACATGCCACCACTTATATAATCAACGTTTCCTGAGGAGAATAATTTGAATATTTTCTGGTAACCATTTGGTTTGATTCCAGAATTATTTTGATTGTTTTCTACAATAATTGCATGCGACGGGACTATAGAGTCCTCTTGACACCAAACCATCGACGGTATAAGTGCAAGGATGAATAAAAATCTATACATCTCTTTAGGTTTACGAACTTTAATAAACGTAGAGATTAACCCATATGTGAGATTAATGTCTTTAGCGTGAACGTATAACTGCGTTCATTTTAATTGTATTGTGTGGTTGAAAGAAAATCTTTAATCTATCACGATCAATTTATAAATCCTATTGGAGAAATATTCTTTGATGACATAGGTTCCTGATAATAAATTAATCTCCCATGAGTTTATACTTTTATCAATGGTTTTTATCAATTCACCATTAATATTGAAAATATTTATTTGATCATGACCTGCCTTCAGATTAAGCAAGGAGTATCGCAATATCGGATTAGGATAGACTATCTCTGTTATTGAGATGTCATCATTGGTACCAACTGGGTCACAAGGATCAACTTTGATATTAGCGAAATATTCGGCCAAATCAGTGCCTTGGGCTCTAATTCTAAAATTTGTCTCGTTTGAGATTAGCGAATCTGGAACTTCATAAACGTAATTAAATATTTTTGATGTAGTAGAGACTGGATCCGCATCAATAAATCCTAGTGGATACACATCCTGATTTTCAGATATTAATTCTATATAAAAGTCAATATTTTTGTATTCGGAAACTTGCCATTCTAAATTTATCTTATACTTACCATCAATGTCTTTAGTGCAGATGCCACTTTCAGATTGCCATATTATACTAGATGTTTGATCACAAGATCCATTTGTGCTTCTGTCCCCAATTAATGTCCATGCTTTATTTATCAATTGATCTCTAGCAGAGCCAGCACTGAAATTATAAATCATGTTTTCTACGCCAATACTGATACTGTCCGGCCCGGTTGAATTATTTGCCCATCCCATTAATGTTATAGAATAATTTTCACAAGACATCCCTGAATAATCTAGAAAATTTTCCATGTAAACTTGCGGAGAAAATGTCCAATCAGATAGAGGTTGATCGAATGAAGTGGCGTCATAAAATGATGCATAAAAATTCTTGCCCTTTGATACATCCCAATTATTAATATTCTGATTGAAGCTTGAAGAATTAAAGAAAAGTTGGCCAAAATCTTCAACATTAGAAACATCCCAATTATTTAAAGGCTGATTAAATGAATATGCAAAAGTAAAGGCACTATAAAGGTTCTTAACTTTTGAAGTATTCCAGCTATTGATATTTTGATTAAAGTTAGTTGCACCAAAAAACATATTTTTCATATTTTCCACGTTAGATACATTCCAATCAGATATATTTCCATTAAAGATTTTACAGCCGTTAAACATATTGTCAATTGATTCACCAATCAATTTTGGGTTATCAACAGCATTGTAATTCATATTTGTACAGCCATAAAAGAAATTACTTCCATATATTCCACTGTCTCCCCATTGGTCAAATGAAACCAATTTTATAGAATCTTGATTGTAAAAAACTCGCTGGAAAAATGACCCAGATATAGGAATTGTATAAGTACCCGGCACACCAAAATCGTGAACTACTTCTCCATTTGTAATTGTCTCATCATAAATCCCATCGTTATTCCAATCTATTTCTAACTTATCTTGATTAAAAACGTTCCCTAAAGTAACACAAGAACTACAAGATCCATTGGCGTTGATATTAGTTTTGAAAGTCACAATCATGGGTCTTAAAGGATCACAGCTACCTTCAATATCACCTAATATTGACCAGCCATTTTGATTAATAAGTTTATCGCGAGATGGAGTGGCTGCTAACTCATAAATCATTCCTACGCAACCTACCGTTAAATTATCGGGTTGTAATGGATTCTCTGCCCACCCTATTAATGTTCTTGTATAATTCTCACAAGATATTCCTGAAAGAGATAGAAAATTTTCAAGGTTGGCTTGCGGTGCAAAGTTCCAATTTGATAATGGTTGATTGAAATTAGTAGCGCCTACAAATGCATAAGATAGATTGCTGACATTTGCGACATTCCATTTATCTAAAGGCTGATTAAAAATTGATGCATTTGTAAATGCGCTTTGTAGGCTTTTAACCTTATTGACATTCCAGCTATTAATATTTTGGTCAAAACTAGATGCCCCGGCAAAAAGATTATCCATATTTTCCACATTAGAAACATCCCATAGGCCTAAGGGCTGATTATAAGAAGTCGCGCTTGTGAAAGCTTGACTTAAATTTTTTACATTAGATACGTTCCAATTATTAATATTCTGGTTGAAACTTGAGGCTCCATAAAATATGGATGTCATATTCTGAACATTTGAAACGTCCCAATTATCTAATCGCTGGTTAAATGATGATGCATTAATAAATGCCTGCGATAAATCTTTTACTTTCGATACATTCCAGCTATTAATATTCTGATTGAAGCTTGTTGCTCCAGCAAATATAGAAGACATACTCTCAACATTTGAAACATCCCATGAACTAAGATTTCCGTTGAATTTAGTAGCTTGATTAAATACTGATTTCATTGAAACTATTTTACTTAAATCCCATCCTGATAAGTCACCATTAAAATTTTTGCAACCATAAAACATTTGATCAATTCCAACACCCAAAAATAGTGGTGTGTCAATGGCTTTGTATTTTAAATTTGTACAATTATTGAATAAGTAGCTTCCATTTATTCTACTATCGCCCCATTGATCTAGTGATATCAATTTTGTAGAATCTTTATTTCCAAAAGAGATAAAGTGATATTCAGAAAATATCCTGATAGTGTATAAACCAGGTGAGCCAAAATCATGTACGATTTCACCTGTGGCGTTATTTTGGTCTATTACACCGTCATCATCCCAGTCAATATCTACGATTTCTGAAGATCCTTCTGTGCTTAAAGCAATACAACTAGCACAAGATCCACCAGAGTTATCTGTTTTATAAGTGATAATCATGGGTCTCAATGGGTTGCAGTCAGAACCTTGGCGTTTTCCAAATGAGATGCTCCACCCAAATTCACTAGTTAACTTTTCTCTATAAATTTGTGCTTCGTTAGAATAACTCAATTCATCGGCATCGAATATAATATTCTTTTGAGTTGATGAGTTATTTGCCCATTCCTCTAGAGAAAGCGAAAAATTATTACAAGAGATCCCACATCCTTCAAAAACCCCGTTTATTATGCTTGCTTCATTAGAAAATTTCCAATTAGCTAAGGACTGGTCAAAGTTCTGTGCATTTTTAAAAGTGAAGTAAAATGTTTTAATTTTACTAACATCCCAATTTGATAACGATTGATTAAATGATAATGCAGATTCAAATGTTCTAGTTAGACTTGAACACGAACCAATATTCCAGGAATTAATATGTTGATTAAACGATTCAGCCCCATTAAATAAGTCACCCATAACTTCAACATTAGAAGTATTCCAATTTGAAAGAGGTTGGTTAAATGATTTTGCATTCATAAAGGTCCCAACTAATGCTGTACACGATGAAACATCCCAATTATTTATATTCTGATTAAAAGATGTTGCTCCTTTAAAAGCAAACAACATATTTTTTACTTTGGCAGTATTCCATGATGAAAGAGGCTGATTAAAAGACGTCGCATTTTCGAAAACCAAGCTCAAATCCTCGATGTTTGAGACATCCCACCCAGAGATATCACTATTAAATAGCTTACAGTTTGAGAATAAACCATACAAAGACTTTATTTCGGTTAAATCTGGATTATCAATAGCACTATATTGCATATTTTCACAATTAGCAAATCCATTAGTGATGCTAGTATATGTAGCGTCTCCCCATTGGTCAAATGAAACAAGTTTCTTCGAGTCGTTTCTGAAATATCGAAAAAGAGATTTGGCCCTTTTAGCAATCTTTATTGTGTAAACTCCAGCAGCTCCATAATTGTGGGTTATATTTCCTGTTTTATTAAATTCATCATAGATTCCATCACCATTCCAATCTATATCAACAGGTATCGTCGTACTATTTTCAAGAGTAAGACAGGTAGAACACGATTCTCCTGGATTATCTGTCTTGATCTTAAAAACCAAAGGCTTGACCTCGCATTCTCCTGAGAGCTGAATATCACCAGTAAATTTCCAACCTTTATTGATGAGAAAATTTCTGTTAGAAACGGATGATGAAGGATATTTTAGCCCGGTAACTGTTATATTAAGATTAGCTGGTGTAGCTGTGTTAATGGCCCATCCTTTGAGACTCGAAGCATAATTAAGACAAGATAAACCCGCATTTTTAAGAAAATTGGTGAGATTTACATTCGCAGCAAATGTCCACGTCCCCAATGACTGATTGAAGGTCGCGGCACCATCGAACATTGATATCATACTGGTTACTTTACTGACATTCCAACCACCTAGACTTTGATTAAAAGATATAGCTCCCGAAAACATTGAATTCATATTCGTTACCCTACTGACATCCCAACTGCCAATATTACCGTTAAAAGTTTTGCACCCACTAAATATATTTGACAAACTTGTAATATTATACAAGTTAGGTTTGTCTATAGCTTTATACTCAAGATTAAGACATCCAGAAAAGGCGTCCTGAAGAGACAGATAATTGATGTCACCCCATTGTTTTATAGAGATCAACTTTTGTTTATCAGGACCTACAAATGACAACCGAAGCTTTTCTGCTTTTATGCTTACACTATATATACCCGGCGTTCCATAATCATGGATTATTGATTTTTCAGAACTGATTTCATCATAAATACCGTCACTATTCCAGTCGATTTCGATCCTATTTGTTAAGCTGTTCAGATCTAAATTGATACAACTATTACATGATGCTCCTTGATTGTCTGTTTTAAATTCTAAAATAAGTGGTTTCGCTACAATAATACATGACCCTTTAAGAGCCACATCACCAGTAATCGTCCATGATTTAGATGTTTTTAATGTATTTCTTGCATTAACGGCATCTAAAGGATACAATACATCTGTGGCTGCAAACGACCGACCTGTAGGGATATTTGGATTAACTGACCACGCCTGAAGTGTAGCACTGTAGTTTGAACAGGAAATGCCACTATTCGTAAGTAAACCATTTAAATTGACTGTTGGATTAAAATCCCAAGCGCCAAGTATCTGATTGTATGCTAAAGCGCCATTAAACATGTTAGACATATCTAATACTTGCAGAACATTCCAAGAACCAAGAGGTTGATTAAATGACTTAGCATTTCTAAACACGTCTTTCATGCTTTGTACTCTCGATACATTCCAATTATTCAATGGCTGATTGAAGGTCTCGGCGCCTAAAAATGTCTGAAAAAGATTTTCAACTTTTGTCGTATTCCATTTTTGCAGCGGCTTGTTATATTTTTTGCAGCCGGAAAATAAACCATCCATTGATTTTATGTTAGAAACATCCCAATGTGAGATATCACTATTAAAATTGGGACAATTTGCAAATGTTAAACTCATAGAAGTACATTCGTCTAGCACTGGGGCATCTATCGCATTAATAGTTAATTGAGTGCAATTAGTAAAACTTTCCTTTAAATTTTTCCAACTTATCACTCCCCATTGATCGACTGAAATCAATTTTCCATTTGCACCCGAAAAAAGAAAAGGAGGCTTTTCCATCTTTCCGATAATTCTAATAGTATAGGTACCAGGAGTCCCGTAATCTTTAATAAATGTATTACTAACATTTTTTTCATCAAAAACACCATCATTATTCCAATCTATATCAAAATTATCGCTTAATCCGTTAGAATAAACATTAAGGCATGTCATACAACTCCCTTCTCCTTCACCGTCTGTCTTCCACGTAAAAATAAAAGAGCTTTTATCACAAACGGAATTTGACGCCGAATCCCCAGAAAAAACCCAGCCTTTAGAAACTAAAAAAATTCGCTGAGATACAGCACTTGTTCCGTATTGTAGTCCAATAACACCTATAGTTTTATTGGAAATAGTCGGTGTCTTAAGTGACCATCCTATTAACGTCCTTGAGTAATTACCGCAGTCCATACCGCAATTTGATAAAAAATCTTCAAGTGTAACACTTGGATTTAACTTCCATCTATCTAAAGGATTATTAAAAGAAGATGCATTATTAAACATCCCAGTCATATTAGTAATCTGATCTGTAGACCAGTCATTTATACTTCCATTAAACTTAGAGCAGCCAGCAAACATATAACTGAGATCTGTAACGATGCTCAAATCTGGTTTGTCAGTTGCATTGTAAACCATCTTATCGCATCCACGAAATGCCTGACTCATGGACCTCCATTTATTGCTGCCCCACCTTTCGATGGAAATCAATTTATCTGTATCGCCGCTATTGTTAAAATAAATTTGAGGAAATATTCCTAGGATAGTGATGTTATAAATACCGGCATTTTCATAGGTTTTCGTAACACTACCTGTTATACCTGTTTGATCAACAATCCCATCACTTTCCCAATCTACTGAATAGTTGTAACCTCCTCCATTAGTGGGAATAGTAAAACACTTTGCGCAAGACGATCCAGTTTCATTCGTATTTATTGAAATCTTGAATCCTTCCTGGCTATATGCCTTATTACAGCATAACAAAGCGAGAAAAAATAGTGGTCTTAGAATCATAATATTACAGTTTAGCAGTATAACATCAACGCGAAGTGAAGGACAAATTTAACAAATTCGGGAAATTATTAAACAATTTTCCGGTTGTGAAATATATCGGTCATATTATATTTAAAAATTATGAAATACTTCGCACTTTTCCTTTTAGGATTGATATTCATTTGCTGCAACCAAGACAGAGGTTACAAACACTAAGACGGTCTATATTACGCAGAGACTCATATTGATAATTTGAAGCATATCGTAGACTCTCTGCATCGAGACTATGATAAAAAGAACTTTAAGAAACCATTCTATTCTCTACCGCAAAGTAGAGCGTATTTTATAAAGTTAGAAGAAAAAAAATTGATCAGAGGTGCTATCAAAGATATGATGGCCAATATGCCTTATGATGCCTTTATGAAAAAGTATAAAGATGCCACTAGCACTAAAGATTTGCTTACCACACAACATTGCCTCTCTATTTGTCGAAGCAGATTGGATATGATTGCTGGTTACTTGGTTTAAAGTTCAAGAGGAAACTTCGCTTTTTTCTATGTACTTTTTTTACTAAAAATTACTGGCATAATTGGATTCTTCTTATTGAAAAATAACTCCATAGCGACAACCTAGAACAAATTTTCGACTTTATTGCAATCATTTTCTGCATATAAGACGTTTACTTTACACACATTTATTGGTTCTAGCATGATAAAAATATTTATACAGCTTATTCTATTTACCCATTTTGGGGTAGTTCCAGAAACATCTTCTACCATAGAAGGAAAAGTAACATCTGATGGTACAAATAAAGCGATATTTTCTTGTACAGTGACTTTATATAGAGCAAAGGTTAAAGTCGCGACAACTAGTACCGACATAAACGGTAATTACTTCTTCTCATCGGTCCAACCAGGAAAGCATGACTTAGTGTTTGTATATGACAGCTATACAAAACAAAAACAAATCAATATTCCTGTTAAACCTGGTAGAACTCATCGGATTGATGTACAACTGACACCTTATCATATGCTAGAGAACGTACAAATAATCGAATACAAAGAGGCGTTTGTTACACGAGATTCAAACTGCCCTGCGTTTACTATTTATGAGAAAACTCCGTTACTCCCTAGTAAGCCACTAATGGAAATCACGCGGCAAAGTGTAAAGAGATTGCCTGGCAAGAGATATTAAGGCAGATTTTTTATGGTTGGTTATATTACTATGTTGGAGAAATCGCCATTTGCGGAAAGATGGTAGGTCTTGAAGACATCACATTTAATCCGAAATTTTAGAAGAGTACCGCTACTTTTGGGCCATGAAATAGAATATGTAAAAAATGTGCTCTAAATAATTAAATAAAATTAACTTTGTTGTTAACAACACAGCACCGCAGAAACATTTAGTATGAAACACTCTGCCTATCACTATATTTTGATATCCTGTTTTTCTATTTGCTTGAGCGCAAAGGGAATAGGTCAAAATCTATCTATAAACCATCTTGTTCGCATAAGCAGTAATAGTGAAATGTCTGTAGAAGACGTTAAGGTGGACGCGGATAGCAATTATGTTATAAGAGGATTTTCTGTAGGTGATGTTTATATAAAAACACCACTACAATCAGACACAATAGTTCTTTTGAAACAATCAGGCTTTATATTAAAGTCCGACAAGTATGGAAAGATAATGTGGAAGCACTTACTTGATTTTACCTATCAATATAATCTAATGGAAACTAACGATAACAAAATCTATGTGACCAACAATTATCCTGATACTGCTGGCGTAAAACTAACGAAGACGATAATTGGTTCGGATACATTACTTTATTTGAGAGGTCTCGAAAAAATCTTTTTGTGTAAAAATGGTGATTTCCTTTGTACTGGTAGTATTTCAAAACCAAAAAATTTCAGTACTAATCAAAATGCTAATATTCAAATAAACAAACAATATTTAGATCTATACTTTGGCAGATATTCCCAAGATGGACAGGTCAAATGGATAAAAACAATCCGTGGTG
>JANMMV010000400.1:0-4815 GCA_031373565.1 Saprospiraceae bacterium | reverse complement strand
CCTTTTGTTCACGTACATATTGCAAACCTGAAGTAGGTGAAAAGTGTAGCGAGATAGACAATAGTGAAATGGCCAATAATATAGATGGATATATAGACGACGAAGGCACTATGACCAATTGGTCAAAAGATGAAGGGTGGCCTTATGCATTTGCTAATGAAGGACTTTCAGAAGGTAATATTATGTTGATTGCATCCAAAGACATGCCTTCATCCGCTAGGACTAATAGAAATGGTGCTCCTCCACCACGAGGTTTCCTTACTTTTGTCTTGGATGCAGAAAGTTACTTGAGCACATCCATACCAGAAGGCACTACATTAGAGCTGGAGGGGATAACATCCACAGGACAACGTGTATTAATTTCTACCTTGGATGTAGCAGGTATCAAAAAAGGATGGTATGGTACCATAAAACGTGAAATAACTATGCCTGAAGAGATTTACAGTGTTGTTTTAAGAGTAAAAACGTCTAGTGTAGATCCTGTGTTTTTTAGAATTGATAATTTCTGTCTTTACCCAACTGTAGAAACAAATGATATTCAAAATGAAAGCAACTTCACCATCTACCCAAATCCGACGACAGGCAATCTGTATCTACAATTCGCTAGTCCATTAAATGATGATACAAACGTAGAAGTTATCGATGTCCTAGGCAAGGCGACGATGGTGGAAAAAGTCAATAAAGGTACATCCATACATGAGCTTAATTTATCAAATCATAGCGCAGGTATGTACCTTGTCAAAGTTACCGACAAATCAGGAAACACGATATTGAAAAAAGTGATCAAGATTGAATAAACATTTTGAACAAATAGCAGGACTCGAATAGTGTTTGAGTCCTGCTTATTTTAGGAATCTGCATTTTATTAGTACCTTTACTTCAAGTCATTTTATAACATTTGATTTGTAAATATGAATCATATTCGATTATCCCATACCTTTATCCTAACGTTCATCTGCGGATGCTTATTAAGTCAATCGTATAGGACAGACCAATTACTTACATCTAAGGAACTTCCTTTCAGAGAAGTGTTAGCGTCATTTGAGGGTAAAGACCATATAATCTGGATGGTATTACCTACTTCAATATGCCGAAATACAGGCTCTGACTTAGATTGCTTTGATTACACTTTACAAGGGGCTGAAAGTGCATTTATGGTAGATGATCGATATATCGTTGTTCATAATATTATCAAAAGCACATTAGGATACTTTGATACCCAAACCCGCTTGTTCAAGAGCCTTAATAGAGACGGTCAGAAAGATTTAGTTTATGACTATAATATCAAACCGAAGTTATACTTTAGTGATAGACAGTCTATATATTTATACTATTTCAAGAATGATAAGTATGTCAAAACAGCTATTGAATCTCATTTCAAAGATGTTTTTCAATCGCGTAGATTTACAGATGGACGAACTATGACATTTCAAGTTTCTAAAGATGCCGTTTGGTGCAATGGTGAAAATACAGACATTCCATCCACTCAGACAAGCGAATATTGGCAATTTATCAAAGTAAAAGACCAACTTTTGATTAATAATGGCAAAACTATCATGCGTTGGGATGGAGTCAAAAACTCGTATCAAAAGCTCTATGAAGACGATCGTATTTGCAAAAAAATCTATGCAGATACCACAGGTATGGTAATACTGAATCTTACCAACCCAAACATATGTAAATATTCAGATGTACTTTTATTGACTGATTTTACCTTTCAAAAAACATCGAACTTGAGTCAATTTCATCAGATTCAAGTGTTAGACAGCACTTTAGCGCATATAGGTGGATATGATTTTAAGCATAAAATATTATTGTCATCATATCATGGATTTGTAACACTGACAAAACGGCCACCTGCCTTCAACACAGTCTTGGGAATAGGGGAAAAAGACGGTTTTGGCACCATTATCAAAGGTATGACAAATGATAGGAATGGCAATCTATTTTTTTCAGAAGAAACAAACCATATTTATAAGATCTCTCCCGATCGAAAAATTGACACGATACATATTGAAATTCCTTTTAGAGACACAATTATCAAATATCATTTTAGTAGGAATATTTATGTAGAACCTAAAACCAATCTTCTATGGGGTGTTTGCGGCTCTTATGTAAAAAACCAAGCCATGTTATTTGGGATGGATCTTACCAGCAAACGAATTCAATTTACTCAGCATATTCCCCATCGGATTTGGAGCTTTATTCCATACAAGGAAAAACTTATATTAAGTTCAAGTAGAGATGTTATTTTAGAATATGATTTGAATAGCCACACTATTGACACTTTGTGTGTATTGCCAAACAAAAGTGAGCCAGAAACAAGGATACTTTATCACTTCTATGATCAATTATTGCTAGGTGGCAAGGGTGGTTTGTATTCTTATAATTGGAAAACAAAAATCAGCTCAAAGCTTCCCGGACTTGATAGTGCCCAAGTGTATTGTTTGTCAAATATAAAAAATATATTGTGGATCGGTACACTCGAAGGTATTTGGTTGTATGATATAAATACCAAGAAGATAATTCGAAAGTTTGATAAATCTAATGGCTTATCTGACAATTACATTACTGCTATAGATCCTATCACCGAAGACAGGATATTCGTAGCTACGTTCAAAGGTTTGAATCTTATTGATACAAGGAAAAATCTCATTACCCCTTTTTTTATAAAAAATGGTATCAGCGATGATGAATTTAATTTCATTGCCCATCTTTATAGTACAGATATAGACTATTTTGGTTCCATTAATGGTGTGACTTTGGTTGATAAAAGTAAGTTTACATATGCTAATAACAATATTGCGAAAATAAGTAAAACTATCAATTATGCTTTTAACGCATTGCCAAAAGCCCAGTACGACGCTGATAGGATCACATTTGAACCCGATGATCAAAAGGTTATCATCTATCTCCGTAGTGATTCCTGCCACCAAAACACTCGATTTGCATATAGAATACTTTGTAATGACACGTCTTTCAAACTTCTTCAATCTAACTCCCTCGAATTACTTCGACCAGAAAACAAAGACGAGAAAATAGAATTTATTTGTACTAATGAATACGGAATTTGGTCAGAAAAATCAAGTATAATCAATATAGAAGCGAAGGAGCATTTTTACAAAAGCGCTTGGTTTTACGGACTTTTAACCTTGTTTTCAGGATTTGTGATTTATCTAATATCTAGGTGGCGGATCAATGAAATCAGAAACAATGAAAAAGCCATCACAGAAATGAATCGTAAAGTGTCAGAACAAAAGCTGATAACACTGCAGTCTCAAATGAATCCCCATTTCCTTTTTAACACGATGTCTTCGCTCCAATATTTAATCCAAACTAAGAATACGACACAAGCTGATAATCTTCTGACATCATTTGGAATCCTTATGCGTATGATTCTCGAATCATCAAAAACCAAATATTGGAGTCTCAGGGAAGAGATCAAGATGCTGAAATTGTATTGTGAGTTAGAGAAAGAACGATTTGAAAATGACAAAATCGATATCAATATTGATGATGACGAAGTGATTTCATCAGATATCCAGATTCCGCCTATGATCATCCAACCGTTTGTGGAGAATGCTTTCAATCATGCTTTTGTTGGCTTGGATCATCAAGCCATTCTCACGATTAGGTTTATCGAAGATGCCCAGTACTTAAAGGTTATTATTCAAGATAATGGAATAGGCATCAAAAAATCAGAATCAGCTAAATCTCAGTTCCATCTTATGAAAAAATCTCGGGGTCTTGAGATAACCAAGGAGCGGATTGAGAATTATAATTACGAAAACCAACGTAAAATTTCTTTTAAGAGCACTGAAGCAAACATAGACAGTTTGTATCCCGGTACTTTGGTGACGATCATAATAAATAAACGGGTTCCTGATTGATCGTAAAATGTCTAGATCGGTCCAAGCATCATACTAAACCGTATATGAAAATTTTTCGACCGAGTATACCGGTTTTCTTGCCGATTATAAGCTTATTGCTACCGATAACTCTTAATTTTATACCGTTAATTCCTGTTTATGTACAAGATTACGAATTATTATTTATCTTTATGATGTCCCTAAAAATAAAGCAAAATGACAACAGAAACAGAATTGGCAGCCGAACTAAGGGCTGGGAATATTTTTTACAAATACAGTAAGGTAGATTTTAGAAATTTATTCAATTTTCAAGCCAACGGTGGAAATAAACTTGGGATAAGGGTGGTACTTGAAAATAGTACTCAAATTACAGCTGTTGTGCCCAAATTTAGTTTAGTAGAATGGACTAAGGAAACGGATGGGAGTATCAATACATCTGTATTTGTAACCCCGACGGAATTGCCTGTCAGAATTTATCAAAATCATTCAGATAATGAGATAACTTCAACGCCATCAATCACAGAAGGAAGTAATTTTTATACAGATTTAAACAATGGAGTTGCGACGAGTTTGTGGCACCTATGCCTTTTCACTAAGGCCCAAATTGAGGCAATATTTGGTACTTCAGGTACGGATATTGTAATCTCTGGCTCTACAATCAGATACGCCAGTAGATTTTATAATAATGTAGAAAATTCAAATATTGATTCGGATTTTGACTACTTTACGCTAAAACTTGAAGCAAATGAAATAGAAGATTCAAGCACTGTTTTTAATAATGCTTATTCATCATCAGTACTTGAAGTTGCAGCACCGTGTCCACCATTGTGGAGACCTATTCAATAGTAATTATAAATAAATAAGATGGGCAAAATAAAAAATACCGAGAATTTTCCACTAGGAGATTCTACACATCTTCCATTTACTCATTTTCCTACTATTCCAC
>JANMMV010000305.1:0-1919 GCA_031373565.1 Saprospiraceae bacterium | reverse complement strand
TATGTACGCAATCATGTAAGGATGATAGCCGATGTTAGCTACGAGCCTGTGCCAATATTTGCGTTGGAAGATAAAGGTGGGTCTGCCATTACATTAGACCTTAGTCTTTCTTTTTTGCGTTCGGTGTCGCCCATTCATATACAATACCTAAAAAATATGGGTGTGGGCGCTTCTTTCAGCATTTCATTGATTCACAATAAAAAATTGTGGGGCCTTATATCCTGTCATCATGACACCCCAAAATATATCCCCTATTATGGAAGGCTTGCAGCACATTTGCAAGCGGTATTTCTCCAATCGCAAATTGATGTCCGGCAGGTGGCAGATGAATTTGAGCTGACAAAAGAAACCAATAGAAAGCTGCAGGATTTGAGCGAAAAATTTGCCAAAGAGCAGCCTGTCATTAGCAGTGAGCCAACATTGCAATTACTAAAAAATCTTTTAAATGCAGATGGCATTGCCATAATACATAAAGGCAATTTATTTACCGCAGGTACAGTGCCGTCAAAAGAAGACATACAGTTAATGGCAGACTGGCTTTTTAAAAATGAAAATAATGAACACTTTAGTTCGTCAAGGTTTAGTGACGATTATTTACCAGCCAAAGCCATGAGCGACAGTGTGGCAGGAATTTGCTATCAGCAACTTGATTTATTACCGGGCAATGCCATATTTTGGATGCGGAGCGAAATGCAAACAACGAAACTGTGGGGAGGTGACCCCAACAAGGCGATACTGCTAAACGAAGAAAACAATTTGCTTACGCCCCGTAAATCATTTTCAGCATGGAGTGAATCTGTAAAATATCAGAGCACTGAATGGCTAAGACCCGAATTAAATGCGGCGGCTGCGATTTCATTGGTGATACAAAGGCAATTGCACCTGACTGATTTAATAGAAGAAGAAGTAAAATACCGCAGCCTCAATGAAAAACTTCAAAAAGCCAATGATGAATTGGCTAACATGAACTGGATAAGCACGCATGACTTGAAAGAGCCTTTACGAAAAATACAGATTTATGCTTCCATTATTTTAGAAAAATACAGCAATGAAATTCCCGATGTTGTACATTCAAATATTGCTCGCATGCAAACGTCCGCAGCCAAAATGCAAAAACTAATTGAAGCATTGGTTTCTTATGCAAGCTTAATGTACGAAGATGCAAAATTTGAGAAAGTGGACCTCAATAGTGTTGTCAAAGAAGTGGTCATGGATCTAAAAGAGGAAATTGAAGAAAAAGGGGCTACCATTGACATAAGCACTTTGCCCACTGTCAAGGGTATTAATTTTCAATTGCAACAGTTGTTTGTAAATATTATCAGCAATTCTATCAAGTTTGCAAATCCAGCTGTGCCGCTAACTATAAAAATAAGCAGTACAAAATTTACTGGTAACCCGCCCACTATTAAAGGCGAATTGCTAAAGCAATGGTTTAAAATTTCTTTTTCTGATAATGGTATTGGCTTTAACGACAGCTTTAAAAACGATATTTTCAAAGTGTTTCACAGGCTTCATGCCAACCAATATGCGGGTTCGGGCATTGGTCTTGCCATTTGCAAAAAAATTGTAGAATCACACAATGGCTACATTATTGCCACTGGCATCATAAACAAAGGGTCTCAGTTTGATATATATTTTCCTGTGTAATAAAAATACCCTCGCAGTATTTTGAGCAAAACAATATCAAAACGCTTGGTAAATGCTTCATAAGTGTGCATCTTATCTTGTTGGGCTGTTTTGTCCATTAGATAGATTCGTCTAAAAAATAGCCTACTTTTTGTCTATTATGCGTCTATTATGTGATGATCGACTTACTTCGAGCCATTCTCTCGCATAGTAAGCCACTTAAATTTAAGACCCATTTTCCATCACCTGAAAATAAAAGTGGCTTGAAATAGTTCTACATCAGTCGTTTTTGG
>JANMMV010000393.1:0-2928 GCA_031373565.1 Saprospiraceae bacterium | reverse complement strand
TATTGAGCAATGTTGATTTGCCACATCCTGATGGTCCCATAATGGCGACAAACTCACCATCTTTGATTTCAAGATTAATGCCGTTTAGCGCTGTTGTTTCTACTTCTTCCGTAGAGAATATTTTTTGGAGATTTTGTGTTTGTATCATTTTTTTAACTTTTTGCCATTAGCTGTGAGCTCTTAGCTGATTTAGGAAAATGTTTTATATTTGAGTGTTATTTCAAAAAGAAAATATATGAAAGATTATAAAAAATTTATTGTTTGGCAAAAATCACATCAATTGGTTTTAGATATATATAAGCATACAAGTTCTTTTCCAAAAGAAGAGATTTATGGATTAACCAGTCAAATAAGGCGATCAGCTTCATCGATTCCAACAAATATTGCAGAAGGAAGTGGAAGGAAAACTGACGGTGATTTTTCTCGATTTTTAACCATTTCTGCTGGTTCTGCTTCCGAGTTATCTTATCAAGTATTACTATCATATGAATTAGGATATATTACTGTTGAAAACTATACAACTTTAGACAATAATCTCACTGAAATTATGAAAATGCTAAATTCCTTCATTACTATAACATCAAAAAAAGCCAAATAATGTTAACTGAACGTACTAGCTGCTAGCTGCTAACAGCTCAAAGCTAATTGCTAACAGCTCAAAGCTAACAGCTAATCACTCAACACCAACACCTCCTTATCACCATAATTACTATACGAACTCGTGATCACTTTGTCGCCTGGTACTAGTCCGTCGATGACTTCATAATAATTAGGATTTTTTCGGCTAAGTGAAATGTTTCTTTTGACGGCTCGCTTGCCATTGTTCTCCACCACATAAACCCAATTGCCACCTGTATCTGAGAAGAATCCGCCGACGGGGAGAAGTATCGCTTTTTGGGCCTGACCTAATTCTAGACGAACTGGCGATGATTGTCCACGTCTGATGCCTTCAGGTGCTCGAGATACAAAACTCATATCGACGGCAAATCTACCATTCTTTACTTCTGGATATACTTTGGCAATTTCCATTTCATACTTTGCATTGTTAAATTCAAAACTGGATTTCAGACCTACAAATATCCTAGAAATATAATGCTCATCAATCTCAGTGCGCAATTTGAATCCATTCATATCGTCGATTTGACCTAAGTTTTGTCCCTGGCTTATATTGGAGCCTATCTCTACATCAATGGAAGAAAGAAGTCCCGCTACTGGTGCGCGGACAACTAGATTTTCAAGTGTCTGACGCCATAGATCAACATTTTTTTGGGTTCGTGCGAGTGTTCCCTCTAGTTGCTTGATTTGAATTTGTGCGTCTTCTTGTTGATATTTTTGAGATTCTATTTCTATTTGTCTTTGATTGACTATTTTATCGTAATCTCTCTTAGATTTTTGAAATTCCATATCGGAGATAATATTGCTAGATCTTAATTTCTCATTTCTATTAAAATTGTCTTTTGCTTGCGCCATATCAAATTCTAGATTACTTAATGTTTTTTGAAGATTGAATTTCTCTACTTTGAGTCGTTGACGTGTATTCTGAAGATCATTGACAAGTCGGCTTGCTTCGGTTTCTGATTGAAGAAAATTAAGTTTCAGTTGCTGATTTTCGAGCCTAAGTATGATATCTCCATTTTTGACCATGCTGCCACCTTCTACGAGTTTCTGGGTGACATAACCACCTACGATAGCGTCCAATTGAATCGTTTTCAAGGGTTGAACGACACCTTGCACGATGATAAATTCATCAAAGTCGCCTTTAGTCACTTCCGAGATCGTTAGCTTTTCGGTTTCTACATTGAGCTTACTTCGCTTATCTGAAAATCCAAATTGCCAAGTGACAAAAGTAAAAAATATCAATCCTAATCCTGTAGCGATCATTTTTTGCTTCGTCCAAAATTTCTTAGGCAGTGCCTTATCCATGGTGTTGATTTGTTAATTTTACACTAGATGTAATACCATCGCTGTGCCAAATATTTAATTCATTGATTATTAATTCATTATGGGATTGTTGATTATGGTTATTGTCCGAAAATGGACAAGCATGTACGAAGTAAGATATGGATGTGTAGGTTTGTCATCTTATCGCCATCATGGTATTTACCTTTCTATAGTTAGATAGGGTAGGGTGTTTCAGTCCGTCATTTACGGTTAAACACCGAGCATCTCATCAAAATTTAAATGGGCAAATAGGGCCATTATAGGACTAAGAAAACTACCTTTGATGCGAAGATGTAAAATGATCAAGGACGGTATCTTAACCTAGTTTAATCTCAGACGTTGGAGAACGCTACGTTTAGGTTCATTAATAATATTTTTTACTTGCAATCATGAACCCTACAACATATGTTCAATAAACTATTGATATTATTGGTTTCGCTCACGAGCATGGCTACATTAGATGCCCAAGATGTGTATCGATCTAGCTCGATAATACCAAAATATTATTTTGGCGAAACAAGGGTAAGTACGTATGCGATGAAGCAAATAGTTGGTGAAGATGCGTTAGCGGCTAAGAAGCTAAAAGCATCATTTTATTATTCTGTGGCAGCATGGTCTGGATTTACGATATCCGCTAGCTCATTGTTTTGGCGCTATTTAAGAAAAAATAATGGTGCTAGAAACCTGAAATTACAATCGGGTATGGCCATCGGTGGTGGCGTGATAAGTTTAATTGGCGCTTTGACTGCTGTGCATCAGCGAAATATGGCCATTCAAGTTTTCAATGATGCACAAAGTGAAGGTGAAAGTTATTTTATCAGTCCTTCATCTGAGGGTCTAGGTATTTGTTTTCATTTTTAAAAGTTCCGAGAGTTACATACAATAAAAAAAAATTGAATCTCGTTACATAAAAAAATGTAAGCAATCATTATGAAAAAAGTCAGTATCTTTTTTGTTGTCCTTTTTATTACCCTGAGCAAGCAAGTT
>JANMMV010000275.1:0-8632 GCA_031373565.1 Saprospiraceae bacterium | reverse complement strand
CACTGCTTTCATATTTTTCTCAATCATTTCGACGCGCTCCAAGAGATCGTTTTTGAGAACGTCCCCTTCTGCCTGCCTAAATTTCTGAATTTCACGAATGGCTTCTTCAACACATTGCTCGACAATCGCCCACTCTTCATCATCTGCAAGCGTCTCATTCTGTCCTATCACATTAGGAATGCGCAAAATCGATTGTAAAATATCTCCGTCTTGGATATTAAGTTCCGTCTTTAGTGCATACAACTCCTTATAATATCTTCGAAAAACTGCTGCATCGATCACACTTGCCTCTTCGGCCTCATGGCCCTCAGCTGTTATGGTAAGTTCGATCTTGCCTCGTTGCAGTATATCGAGCACTTTTTTGCGGAGGTCCATTTCTCTATCTCTGTACGTAGGAGGTAATTTACACCTAACCTCAGAAGCACGGGCATTGAGTGATTTTATTTCTACCCTTATTAACTTACCGCTATACTCTACCTTGGCGTGACCGAAGCCCGTCATCGAAACTATCATATCTCTATCATTTTATGAATCACAAATATAACAATTCACTTGACATTTTGGGCGATCTTGGCACCATCTTTGGAGTAATATATTGTAAATGAATGAATTATCAGCCCTATTTTTTAAAATTTACAATAAAAAAAGGCCTAATAATTTTTGATTCTCCGATATTTTACGAAATTTGCGCCACTTTTATAGGATGGTATCCTTAATTTTTAGAAATAGTTAATCTATACAAATATGCGTAAGGCCGACTTAGTCAATATAATCACAGAAAAATCTGGTGTTCCAAAAGTAGATGTATTGGTCACACTGGAGATGTTTTTTAAAGAAGTAAAAAGCTCTCTTTCAGAAGGTGAGAATGTATATGTAAGAGGATTTGGCTCCTTTGTTATCAAAAAAAGAGCAAAAAAAATAGGCCGACACATCAAAAAGAACAAGTCAATCGAAATTCCTGAACACTTTATTCCCTCTTTCAAGCCTGCAAAAGTTTTTGTAGACCAAGTAAAAGAAAATGTAGACAGGTTGCCTGAAGATGATGGCGACGACGATTAATTTATAAAATAAACAAAGTTTAATGTCAAGAAGCCAAACGGTCCTTTTAGTAGCTAGTGTTTTGCTATTTTCATTATTATACTTTGGTTTTGATACTATACCTTCGAAACAGAAAGAACTCGAAAAGTCGAGAGCTGGAAATATAGAAGTAACCAGTGTATCTAATCTTATCAAAGAGGCAAGCAGCAAGCTAGATGTAAAGCAAAAAAGTATCATTGATGCTTTACATATTGATCTCGATAAGGTTGGACAAGACACACTGAAGCGTGTTCAGGTTCTGAAATCCTTATCTGGGGCATGGTATGAGTTGGGTTTTCCCGCTATTTCCGGATCTTATGCTGAGACAATTTCATCAATATTAAATGATGAGCAATCATGGTCATTAGCTGGGACAACATTTGCGTTATGTGTGAAAAATGCTGGCGAAAATGCCAAAGAGAAAGAATATTGCTCTAAAAAAGCAATACAAGCTTTTGAAAAAGCAATTTCACTGAACCCTGACAATATCGATAATAGAGTGAATCTCGCTATTTGTTATGTTGATAATCCGATACCCGACAATCCAATGCAAGGGATATTGATGCTAAGAGAGCTCAATACGAAAAACCCTACTAATGTAACGGTACTCAATCAACTCGGAAAATTAGCTATACAAACGAATCAAATAGATAAAGCAATAGGAAGATTGGAAAATGCAATCAAACTGGAGCCAGAAAATAAAATCACCATTTGCCTTTTAGCTGATGCATATTCCGCTAGCGGAGACAAAGCGAAAGCCAAAGAATATGGGGATAAGTGTAAACATTAATTTACTTTTAAAATATTTTTAATTATGCCTTGCGGTAAAAAAAGAAAGCGTCATAAGATATCGACGCACAAGCGTAAAAAAAGACTGAGAAAAAACAGACATAAGAAAAAGAGTAGATAAGATTTATTTTATCTAGTGAGAAGCTATAGCTTTATATATTTTATTGAGGTGTAGCTTCTCTCTTTTGCTTTGTTATTATCTTAGCTTTCAAGCATAGATTTATTGTATGTCAATGACCAAATGTAGGTGTCATTTTTAATTTGAATTATTAAATGTAATTCATGTCTCTCTAAGATAAGATTCTTATATAAAACCAAAATTAATTTGAAAAGAGATTTATTCCTTTTTCCGTTAATCAAAAAAATATTCCCATAATGCTATACAAGAAGTAGTGCTCTAAAGCGAACTTCAACCTAGCGAACGCAGAGAAACGGTTAATAATATCCGTAGCGACAGCAAAAATTGTTAGCAATATGGTCTCGTTTGTTCATATATATATCCTACATTTAGTAATAATTATTGGTATAGCGCATATTTAGGCTGTCGAACATTAAGATTATAATCAAAGTTCAAGGGTTGTAATGAATTTACTATATAAGTAGTATCATCATCACATATTTTTTTACCTTTCTTATTCTTCAGACTATGGACAAAGAATTGATCATAAAATCTACTCCTACTGATGTAGAGATAGCTTTGCTCGAGAGCGGTAAACTCGTCGAGATCCACACACAAAAAACCAACAATAACTCTACCGTAGGAGATATATTTCTCGCTAGTGCCAAAAAACTTATGCCCGGCCTTAATGCATCTTTCATGGATATAGGTCATAGAAAAGATGCTTTCCTGCATTATACTGATCTCGGGCCTCAAATAAAATCACTCATTAAATATACAAATGCAGTGATGAATAATGGTTACACTAGTGAAAATCTTGAACATTTTACACTGGAACCAGACAACTCTAAATCAGGTAAAATTGATCAAGTTTTTGACAAAAATACCCACGTTCTTGTTCAAGTTCTCAAAGAACCCATTTCTACAAAAGGGCCTAGACTTAGTTGTGAATTAACATTACCCGGTCGATATGTAGTGTTAACTCCATTTATGGATATTGTGGCTGTTTCTAAAAAAATAGGTTCTGTTGAAGAGCGAAAACGACTTAAGGTGTTGGTAGAAAGTATTAAACCAAAAAACTTTGGTGTAATTGTACGCACCGCGGCTGAGGGCAAAAAAGTGGCCGATCTTCATAATGACATTAGGGAGCTTGAAGAAAAATGGAAATTGATGTTCCGCCAGCTAGCTGGTAAAAAACAACCAGAAAAAATTTTGTCAGAAATTGATAAAACTTCAAGCATGTTGCGCGATATCCTAAATGAAAATTTTAACAAGATTATCATTGATGATAAGGACATGTACTCAATCGTCAAAGATTATATGACAACTATTGCTCCGGACAAACTTAATATATTAACGCATTACAAGGGTTCTCGACATATTTTTGATCAGTATGATATTAATAGACAGATAAAATCATCTTTTGGCAAAACTTCAACAATGTCTTCTGGTGCTTATATTGTCATCGAACATACCGAAGCAATGCATGTCGTTGATGTCAATAGCGGTCCAAAAATGCAACGCAAAGACCAAGAAGAGGCAGCCATGGCCGTTAATCTTGAAGCAGCTGAAGAAATTGCTAGACAATTGAGACTTAGAGATATTGGTGGATTGATTATTGTCGATTTTATCGACATGAAAACGCCAGAAAATAAGATGAGTCTTTATAACAAGATGCGCGATTTTATGGAAGCCGATAGAGCTCAGCATACTATTTTGCCGTTAAGCAAATTTGGCTTAATGCAGATTACTCGGCAGAGGACAAGACAAGAAATCACCATCGATACTAGAGAAGTTTGTCCTACCTGCTTGGGAAAAGGCAAAGTAAATCCATCAATTTTAGTCATTGATAATATTGAGAGAGATATCAAATATATACTCAACTCAAGAACTAAGATTTCACTAAGCCTTCATGTCAATGAATTTGTCTATGCCTACCTAAAAAACGGAATACCAAATCTACAGGTGCAATGGCTGTGGAAGTATAAAAAATGGATTAAAATTTATAAATCACAAAAATTTCACTTGTTTGAATACAAGTTCTATGACGAAACGGACGACGAAATACTGATGGATTGATCATTGAAGTTTAGTGTTATCTAGATGCCGAGTGATATCACGCTTTGTCTTTTTTTCAAAATTAGTTTTCATGGCTTCTGTAAGATCTATTCCTGTTTGGTTTGCTAAACAAGTTACAACCCATATAACATCTGCAAGTTCATCAGCCAGTTTTTGCTTTTGCTCTTCTTTGGATATTGGTTCACGAAATGATTGCTCCCCATACATTCTAGAAATGAGACGAGAAACTTCGCCAACTTCTTCTGTAAGAATAGCCATGTTAGTTAATTCGGAAAAATATCTTACTCCTATATTTTTGATCCAAGTATCTACTTCCAATTGAAGTTTTTTTATTTCCATAATTACTCTCTATTTTTTGTATCTATAATAATAGTGACAGGTCCTTCATTTAGAAGCGTGACTTTCATATCTGCACCAAAAATCCCTACTTGGGATTTTTGACCATATAATGTATCTAGTTTATCAATAAATGATTCATATAATGGAATAGCTATCTCTGGTCGTGCTGCATGCAAGAACGATGGTCTATTTCCTTTTTTTGTACTCGCATAAAGCGTAAATTGACTTATCACTAAAAACCGACCTTTAACATCCTCGATGCTTAGGTTCATCTTATCTTCGCTATTATTAAATATACGTAAGCCGATGATCTTACGCACAAGCCAATCTATGTCTTCGTGAGTGTCTTTATTTTCAATACCTAGCAATATTAAGATACCTTTTTCTATCTTGCCAACGATCTCATCATCCACAATAACGTGGGCCTGCGTGACTCTTTGTAATACTGCTCTCAAAATTTAGTTATAAACAAATTAAAAATAAATAATATTTATAGTCTTGATTATGAATATTATATGACGAACTTTTCAACAGTTGTTTTCTTAATTTCTGTTGGTACCTCTAGTCAAAATGTTGATATGGTTATTCTACATGTAAATATAGCAGATCATGCGTTGATAAGCACGAAGTTGTAGCATGTTTTTAAACAACGTGTGTTTATAAAGTAAATGACACATTTTCTGTTAATAAGTAACGTAGTCTTAGTGTTGAATTGTTTACAAAGTTTAAAAATTATCATATTGCACTTTCATTCTTAAGATAGCTAATACAATCGCTAATTTTAATGTGGTACTTCTATTCTTTATAATCTGTTGATAATCAATAATATATATACAAATAACACATTGTCAGATTTATGTCATATATTTAATAAGAAAAGACCTTTTATCATTTTTCATGTTAATAAATATGTTTGTAAGTAGTACATAAGTAGAAGCTTTTAAAAGATACATGAGTTATTAACAAATCAACAGTGCTAATGATAATGATAGATTCTTTACTTTATATAATTATATTATAATTAGCAGGATAACTTTTATCGCTGGTAGGTAAGATCTTTTCATAATTATTTAATATAAATTTGCATCAACAAAGAGTTTATGAATCAAGAAAAAATATATGATCCTATTGTTAGAGTATGGCTTCTAATTGGTGTTATTATGGTTTTTGTACAAGTGATAGTCGGTGGTATAACTAGATTGACTGAATCTGGTTTATCGATTACCAATTGGGAGGTTGTAGAAGGTACATTGCCTCCGATGACTCGCGCAGCATGGATTAAGGAATTTGATCTTTACAAGAAAACGCCACAGTATCAAGAGATAAATGAAGGGATGTCCTTGTTAGATTTCAAGTTTATTTATTTTTGGGAGTGGGTTCATCGATTCTGGGCCCGGTTTATGGGTGTTGTATTTTTGATTCCTTTTATAATATTCACGCTTAATGGTCGAGTTGATCGTGCAATGATTAGGAGGTTGGGGATAGTTGTTGTTCTTGCTGCTCTGGCCGCAATTTTTGGATGGGTGATGGTTGCGAGTGGTTTAATTGAGCGTCCATGGGTGAATGCCTACAAGTTGGCCATTCACTTAACTATTGCTTTTTGTGTTTTTGCTGCCTTATGGTGGACTTATTTGTGGTCAGGAGGATATAAAGGTGTTGTTGTAAAAGAAGTTAGTGATAAGTATATAAGGATGTTTACTTTTGTAACCGTAGTGTTTGTTTTTCAAATGATGATAGGTGGCGTGTTGAGTGGTATGAAAGCTGCTGTTGTTTTTCCAACCTGGCCAGATATGAATGGGCAGTATCTACCAAAAGTATTATTAGATAGTTCGCAATGGGTATTGCAGAACTTTATCGATTATGATAAAAATATATTTCTTCCTAGTTTAGTGCACTTCTTACATCGTAATACTGCGTATTTATTGTTCGTAGTGGGTGTTGTTTCGGCTGTGGGTCTTTATAGATCTTGCAGAGATAATAGTTTTGCTCGAAAGGGTTCTATTACTATTATTATTATTATGTCGCTTCAGGTTTTATTGGGTATTTTGACAGTGATTAGTAGTAAAGGCAAGATTCCTGTTTTATGGGGAACATTGCACCAGGGGATGGCTTTGATGCTGTTAGCGGCACTAGTTTACATATTTTTTATACTCAGGATTAATAAAAAGAAAAATTTTCCTATCTTGCCTCTCGGTTAACAATGATCAACGTTCAACATTTCTATGAGCCATATAATAAAGGAGGAATTAAATTTTAAATATATGGAATCAGGAGGTAGTAAAACTCCCCTAGTTCTATTACACGGTTTATTAGGTGCCCTTAGTAATTTTGAAGGTATTATTGACAAATTTAAGGATGAACACAATGTAGTTCTTCCCATTTTACCGTTGTTTGATATTCCAATTAGGACGCTTACTGTGCTGAAATTGGTTGAATATGTTGAAGAGTTTATTGCTTATAAAGGATTTACTTCTGTTTATTTCTTAGGTAATTCTTTGGGTGGGCATATAGCACAATTGCTAACTTTACGTAATCCAAATTTGGTAAAGGGTTTGATCTTGACAGGTAGTAGCGGTCTTTTCGAAAATGCGATGGGTACGAGTTTTCCAAAGAGAGGTGATATTGAGTATATGCGAAAGAAGACAGAAAGTGTTTTCTATGATCCAAAAATTGCAACTGAGGAGTTGGTTCAGAATGTCTATGCTACCGTTAATGATCTGAAGCGTGCTATGGCAGTTGTGGCAGTAGCAAAATCAGCGGTTAGACATAATTTGGAAGATAAATTAGGTGAGATAATGTGTCCTACGTTACTTGTCTGGGGTGTACAGGATAGTGTTACTCCTATCTGGGTTGGTGAGAAGTTTCATGAACTAATCAGGTTCTCTGAGTTAGTGAAAGTAGAACATTGTGGTCATGCGCCAATGATGGAGAGACCAGATTTATTTAATGTGGGTTTAGAAGATTTCTTAAAGCGGGTAGAAAGTTTCGTTTTCTTTGAGACGCAGAAAGATGTAACAGTCTTAGATTAGTCTTTGTAACGTTATATATAAGAAAGAGCAAGCTGATCATATCAGCTTGCTCTTTCTTATTTACGGTTAGTATTGTAAGTCTACTACGGTTTCGAATTTACTGCGGCCTTTTGCATAGGATTTGGCTGTGCCGCTTGTTGTTTTCTTTTGAAAGCTTCAAATTTGCTCATTGTTTCTTCTCTGGGATAGCTATTATTGGATGTATCTATGTCCGCTGTTTCTAAGTGTGGATCAAGAACAAACTTTAGTATTTCTCCAGTCGTGGCATGTACTCGTGTTATCTTTTTTTCTCCTTTTCTCCATATCTCCGCTGGAAGACGTACATGCTCCACCTTTCCATCGGCATAATGAATATCATAAATTACTGGCATAACAAGTCCTCCTATCTTTTCGATTTCTATTTCATAGTACTTTGTATTAGTATCGAATGCTTTTTTATCATCGGCACTTAGCTCTGACTGTCGTTTTTGGTATTCTTTAATTTCGGCGTCTGATGCTATATATTTATCATATATGGAATAGAAATCATTTAGTGTTGTATCTATTTCGTTGTATGTTTTAAGTATGTCCGTTTTATTTCTAATGTTACTGATGGAGTTATCTCTACGTTGTTGATCTTCTTTTTTAAGTTGTGCATTTTTTATGGTAGGATCTTGTTCTGTAGATGTTTTAACCTTGACACTTGAGATGGCGAGGTCTACATGGTCGTTGGTATAAAACCACCCTCTCCAAAACCAATCTAAGTCTATGCCTGATGCATCTTCCATGGTACGAAAAAAGTCAGCAGGGTAAGGTTGTTTAAAAGCCCATCTTCTGGCATATTCTTTAAATGCAGCATCGAACAGTTCTCTACCCATAACAGTTTCACGTAAAATATTTAGTGCTGTTGCCGGCTTGGAATAAGCATTGTTACCTAATTGATATACAGTTTCAGGGTTCATCATGATAGGAGATATTTTAGATTTGTCCCCGGCCATATAGTCCACTATCTTATAGGCGTCTCCTTTGCCAGACGGGTAGTTTCGCTCGAATTCTTGCTCTGACAAGTATTGGACAAAAGTATTTATACCTTCATCCATCCATGCCCATTGTCTTTCATCGCTGTTTATGATCATAGGGAAGAAATTATGCCCTACTTCGTGAATGATGACAGATATCATCCCGTACTTAGTTCTTTCTGAGTAAGTACCGTCTTTTTCGC
>JANMMV010000272.1:0-9815 GCA_031373565.1 Saprospiraceae bacterium | reverse complement strand
CTCGCGAACCTTCCGCTATTCTCACACTGTCATTTTTGATAAAAAGCGATGATTGGTGCAGCTTGTAGCCCGACGTATTTATCCCCAAGTTCATCCCAAAATAGTATGATTTACGATTATAACTCTTAAAGTAATAGTTATCTTTACCACCTTGTGCATACGTGCCAAGCGAAGAAACAAAAATAAATGCGAGTAAATAGATTACTTTTTTGCTAAATAGATAGTGCATATGCCGCCGCTTAATGGTTTATAACTTGACTCAACGAAGCCGATTTTGGTGAGAATCTGTATGAAATTTTCATAATCTGGAAAAACTTGCACGGATTCATATAAATACTGATATGCTTTGGGATCTTTTGATTGTATCCTACCTATAACGGGCAAAATGTATTTAAAGTATATATTGAATCCTTGTTTTAATGGAAAAACACGAGGCTTCGAAAATTCCAATACCATCATCGTCCCTCCGACTTTTAGTACCCGATACATTTCTTTTAACCCAGCTTCGAGATTTTCAAAATTTCTAACGCCATATGCAGCCATAACGATGTCGTACGTACTTGTTGCAAATCTGAGATTTTCACTATCACCAACTTCAAGCGTTATAGTATCGGTCAGACCGGCTTCTGCAATCTTTTGATCGCCAATTTTGAGCATATTGGCACTAATGTCAAGACCAGTTATATGTATTGGCTTTAATACTCGTGCTGCTTCAATAGCTAAATCGGCGGTCCCCGTTGCTATATCCAATATCCTATCTTTGGGTTTGTTTTTGAGAAGCTTTATGGCAGTACGTCTCCACAATACATCGATGCCAAGAGAAAGAACCCTGTTCAATCTGTCATAATAAGGCGCGATCTTATCAAACATAGACGTAACTTGACCTTTCTTGGATGTTTCGTCACCATAAGGAGTGACATTCGGAAGTGTAGACATATACCAGTTTAAGCTTAGAAATATCAAATGGCTACCTATTGTTTATGGGGTAGCCTTATTTCTACAGCAAATGTACGAAAGAAAGCTTCCTTTGACACAAATAATTGAACAATACAATTATTGATGTCAAATATTCGACCACAGAACGCACAAATAATATCAAAATAGCAATTTGAGTCTAAATATTGCCACAAAGATGTAATTTTGCAGCTTTGATTTAAGTAAATCGCTATATTGGATGCAGCCATTTTCATTTTCCGGAACTAGGCTTTTAAAAAAATCCAATGTACGTAAGAAATTGATTCGTACAATCATGAAAATTGGTTGAAAGAATTATGAAATTATTGTTATCATATGAGTCGACAGGTATTTTGGGTCACCATTTTAATTTTCGCTTTTTTTACAAGTTTTGGACAGATTACTGGGTCAACATATCGGGGACAAGTAGTTTCAGACCAAGGAGATATGCTTATTGATGCTGTCGTAGAGCTTTATTATGAACCCACAAACACTACGTTTACTAATATCACGGATCAAAACGGCAAATTTAGTTTTCCTGACGTAAAGGCAGGTGGTCCTTACACTATTTTCGTTTCATATATAGGGTTCAACCCATTCGAAAAGAGAGATATCTTCCTTGATTTAGGATCCAAAACGTCCGAGATCATTACCCTAATATCACAAGAGAACCTAATCGATGAAGTAACAGTCGTTTACAATCGCAACCAAGATCGAAAAGGTAGCGGTACTCACTTTGCAAAAACGACGATTGATAAGCTCCCCACACTCACCAATAGTCTTCAGGATGTAACAAGGCTGTCAGCACAAGCTAATGGCAATAGTTTTGCAGGGACAAACTATAGATACAATAACTTATCAGTCGATGGATCGGCTAATAATGATGCTTTCGGATTTGTCGAAAACGCGGTCGGCGCGGGAGGCTCACAAGCATCGGGAACGCCGGGATCAATGTCTAGAACACAGCCGATAAGCTTGGATGCTGTCCAAGAACTGCAGTTAGCGATCGCTCCATATGAAGTGACTCTCGGAAATTTCACTGGAGGATCTATCAATGCGGTAACAAAGTCTGGCGCCAACAAAACCAACGGTTCCGTTTACAGTTTTGTCAAAAATCAATCAACCACTGGCTTCTCAGCAGATGAAAAGCGCACCAAAATCCATAACTTTTCCGATTACCTTTCTGGATTTAGCATAGGTGGAGCGATTACTAAAAATAAATTATTTTACTTCCTAAATCTTGAATTCAATCAAAGATCAGAGCCCACCACATTTAATGCAGGGAGTCCAGAATCAAATTTTATATTAGCAGACATACAGCAACTTAGGGATACGATTATCAAAAGATATAGTTACGATGCAAATAGTTACGGAGATTTGCGATTACATAGTTCTAGTTCAAAAGTATTTTGTAGACTAGATTGGCATATCTCTCCAAAAGATCAAATCTCATTACGACATAATTTCGTTGAAGCTCAAGCGGATCATTTGACTCGATCGGCCAATATTTTTAATTTCGGATCGCAAGGTTTTACTCATTTTTCAAAAACCAACTCGACGGTATTGGAATGGAAACGGACACTGTCAAATAGACTGTTCAACAAGTTGATTATTAGTCATTTGCATATCGACGAACGTCGACAATCTTTCAGTACTTCTTTCCCACATATTGAAATTATAAACGGAACAGCAGGTACTATTTTTGCTGGCCAATACAGGGAGGCCGCTATCTATAAGACTAATCAACGCACACTCGAATTTACCGATAATATTTCCTATTCTGCAGGCATTCATCATTTTACATTCGGAACCCATCACGAATATTACGATATCAATTATCATTTTGTCACACCCTACAATGGCCGATGGGCTTATAGTTCATTAGATAATTTCTACGCTAATAAACCACTCAGAATTCGCCGTACTTACAATCTCACTGATAACGGTTTTGACTATAATTATGAGAACCCTTCAGCAAGTTTCGGGGTGTTGCTCAGTTCTTTGTATGCACAGGATGAAATTTCTCTCCTCGATGCACGGTTAAATATCACGTATGGCTTGAGAATAGATGCGTCCAT
Organism: Saprospiraceae bacterium; assembly: GCA_031373565.1. Lineage (GTDB taxonomy): Bacteria > Bacteroidota > Bacteroidia > Chitinophagales > Saprospiraceae > OLB9. The sequence goes on along the minus strand of JANMMV010000272.1, from coordinate 6,783 downwards.
CTTTCCAACCAAAATAGAACCCAATGCCGATGTGGTGAATACGCCAGAATTTGAACAGTTCACCCAGACATTGGATAGTAAATATGCGATTGCACCGCGCTTTGGCTTCAATTACAAGATGGATAAAGATAACCGAACGATACTCAGAGGGGGCTCAGGCATTTTTGTGGGAAGAATGCCATTTGCATGGCTTTCGTATCCATATATCTATAACGGCAATCATTATGGTAGCATTGATTATCTGCCTAAAGGTAATGTTGTACCTTTGACGTCCAGTGTTGAAGAATTGACGTTCATCCAAGGGAAGTCCAAAAGAGAAATCAATCTACTAGATCCCAATCTAAAATTACCGCAAGTTTGGCGAAGTAATCTTGCAATAAGCACCACAACCAAAAATGGCTGGTTCCTAGAATTAGAAGCATTATTTACAAAAACGCTACAAGATGCTAAATTTGAAACCCGTAATCTCAAATCTACATCAAAGCCCTTGAGTAATTGGGATAGTAGGCCTTATTACTCGGGAGAAACGATTAATCCAGATTTCACAAGCGTTTTTTTAGTGACCAATACAACAGAAGGATATCGCTACAATACATCGTTGAGTGTTCGCAAAACCTACAAGAAAATTTCGGCTGGTACAAGCTATACTTACGGGCATTCTAAAGATATAGCTAATGGTGTACGCGTATCCCCACAAGCTAATTGGGAATGGAATCAAACGCTTGATCCTAATAAACCTCAGTTGAGTTATTCAAATTTTGACATTCGCCATCGGATCGTTGGAAGCGGCTTTTATTCCTTCGATATTACCAAAAAAATACCTTTTTCCGTAGGCGTTGTCTACCTAGCATCGTCTGGCATACCATACAGTTATGTATACGCTGGTGATGCCAATAGAGATGGTTCGCCTACTAATGACCTTGTATATGTACCGGCAAACATAGAAGAAAGTGGATTAGTAGATATCAAAAACATGCAAAATCAGGTAATATTATCTGCGACAGAGCAATGGGCAAATTTGCAGCAATATATCACTAACGATCCATATCTATCTTCTAAAAAAGGGCAATATACAGAACGAAATGGACCCCGAAGCCCATGGAATCAGCAACTCGACGCACGTATCACTTTTCAGTATTTATTGCCAAAAAATCAGAGAATTCAATTATCTCTCGATCTAATAAATTTATCCAATCTGATCTCTCCTACATGGGGAAGACAGTACTTCGTACCTAATACAACCAACGCGGGATATTCATTACTTACATTTCTGAAAGTCGAAAACGACAAGCCCCAATACAGATTTGACAAACCAACTGCACTGCCGTACCAATATGATCTCATCGCATCGAGAATGCAGGGGCAAATAGGATTGAAGTATATTTTTTGAGGAGAAAAACGAATTTTTGAATGCGAGAATGCTTGAAGTCGAGAATCAAAGGAATGAATGAAATGCTTGAATGCATGCATGATTGACTGGTAGCATGATTGAAGGCACGGAACGAATAAACAAACATGTGCAGCTCTCCGGTATCCAGCAAATTTAGGTAATTCAGCAATCATGTGCCGCTCTCCGGTATCTACAAATGAATCACATCTGTGTCTCTCCACAATATTTACCAACATCATCTCCTTGTGATAATATTGTTATCTTTGTCAATGATCTTTGTGCTCTAAATGCTATAATATGAATGTTGCCATAGTCGAAGATGATCCACACTTAGCGGAGTTAATCAAGCTCTTACTTATGGACTCAAGTAATTCCATTGATCATTATACCAATGGTTGGCAGGCTATTGACGGTATCAAAGCAAAAGCATACGACATCATTTTATTAGATGTGATGCTACCTGGCGTCAATGGAATGGAAGTATGTAGACAACTTAGAGCTCATCAAGTATCTACTCCTATCCTTATGCTCACAGCCAAATCTCAAGAAGCAGACAAGGTCCAAGGGCTGGAGCTTGGAGCTGACGACTATCTGACTAAACCATTTAGTAACATGGAGCTCAAAGCACGTGTCAAAGCATTGCTCCGTCGCAGTCAAGGAAATAAGAAGGAGCAAATTAAAGCTGATGAAGCCATACAGATAGGTCAAATTACGATCAATCCTGCCGCGAGATCTGTGACAGTTTCTAATCAAGAAGTAGATCTGACACCCAAAGAATTTGAGCTCCTTTATCTATTTATGGCAAACCCAGGAAGAAGTTTTTCAAGAGGGGAACTTCTCGAAAGAATATGGGGCGAGCACTTCGAAGGACTAGACCACACGGTTAATTCAAATATTAACCGGCTCCGCATGAAGATAGAGCAAAATCCAGCTACCCCTACATATTTACTTACTTTGTGGGGAGTAGGATACAAATTTGTAAAATCTGCCTAATTGTCCATGTGGAAAACACTGCTATCAAATAGACGCCTCAAACAGATACTTTTACTAGTACTTGGTGGCTTTGTAGTTATCATTGTTGTTTTGACTTTTTTATTTTATCGATATACGATACATTCTCACGAGCAAAGCGAACTCAATAAATTGCAAGGTATTGCCAACGCTATGGCGCTACATATAGACGGACCAGTTCACGAGCGGTTGATGGCCCGTCATCAATACAGAGACGATATCATTGACAATGCTACCGACCCTGATTATCAACACATACACCATATGTTGCGGCAGCATTATGATGCTAATATGCTTCGATCACCCGTTTATACAATCGTGAAATCTAAAGATGGAAAGTTTTATGAATTTGGTGTCACTTCTGCTGACCGACCCTATTTTAGACATCCATACAAGTCATATCCACAAAATGTATTTAACATGTATCAACAAGGTGGCACCATATCTGCTTATGAAGATGAGTTTGGTATGTGGTTGTCAGCATTTGCACCCGTAAAAAATAACGCTGGTAAGAACGTCGCCCTTGTAATGGTTGATGAACAGTTAAGTTCATTTATGGGTGTAGCACGCAAACAACTTTTGATCACTACAACATGGAGTATTCTGATTTTTGGTAGCATGTATTTTTTGTTAGTCTATATTTTGGGTAAAATCCTGCATCGCGAAAACCAAGACAAACTTGACCTTGAGCAAAAACACCTTGAGATTCTATCTATCAAAAAACAACTAGAAAGTGCTTTTGAGAAGTTGCAAGAGTCTGATACAACGCGTAAAGAGATGATAGCAAATTTGTCTCATGATTTTCGGACACCACTTTCGAGCGTGATTGGTTATGCTGAGTTGATCAAAGACAATGCCGCTATTCCAGACGCAAAACGATCAGAATACGTCAAAATTATTCATGCCGAAGCATCAAGACTAGTCGAAATGGTCAACGATCTTTTTGAATTATCGATTTTGGATTCGGGTAATTCTATCTTGCACCTTGAACCTTTCAATCTACTTGATCTTGTTTATGATATTACCACAAAGTATCAGGCACCACTTTCGGCCAAAGCAGTCGATTTGAACTATTATCTCGATCCTACTCTACCGCTTGCCAAAGGGGATGTCAAATATATAGGTCGCGTATTTCAGAACTTACTTGACAATGCGATAAAATATGTTCCTCAGACCGGCTACATTGCTATTACTGTCGCAGTTAAAGAAAATTTACTGACAGTCAAAGTATGCAATAATGGCACTCCCATACCAGAAGAGCTGAGAGAAAAGATATTTGAACGCTACCACAAAGGTAATGACAGCGGCGGCGGTACTGGGCTTGGTTTGGCGATCGCAAAGAAAATTTGTATTTTACATAATACAGACATATCACTCATAGTCAACGGTGATATCAATTCTTTCTATTTTTCTATCCCGAGATATTTGGATTAAGTTAGCATTTGGAAATACGTTCGACACTTCGACACTTCGACACTTCGACACTTCGACACTTCGACACTTCGACACTTCGACACTTCGCTCAGTGACCACACTTCGATCAGCGACCACACTTCGATCATTGACCAAACTTCGATCATTGACCAAACTTCGATGCTGCTGGTTATCGTTGATCGTTTGATACAAAAATAGGATCTAAAAATTAAAAATAAAATGTATACTTTTGCGGCGTTTTTATGAAAATATAATTCGGTATTATGATCACAGTCGACAATCTAGCAGTAGAGTTTAGCGGTAAAACATTGTTTAGCGATATAAATTTTGTTATCAATGAAAATGACAAGATTGCGCTCATGGGAAAAAATGGCGCCGGTAAGTCCACAATGATGAAGATTATCGCCGGCGCATCTAAGCCCACACGTGGCAATGTCCACGCTTCAGGTGGCGTAATCGCATACCTACCTCAGCATCTATTAGCCGATGACAGTTGTACGGTTTTTGAAGAAGCACTCAAAGCATACGAACAGATCTTCGCTATGAAAGATCGTATGGCTTGGCTCAATACCCAACTTGAAACACGTACTGATTACGAGTCAGATGAATATACCAATCTCATCATCGAGTCATCAGAATTGGGCGAAAAATTTTATTCACTCGAAGATATAAACTACGACGCCGAAGTAGAAAAAACCCTCCTTGGACTTGGTTTTGAGAGAGAAGATTTCCCGCGATTGACAAGTGAATTCTCAGGCGGATGGCGTATGCGTATCGAACTCGCCAAAATCCTTCTCAAAAAACCAGATCTCATCCTACTCGATGAGCCTACAAACCATATCGATATAGAATCGGTCATTTGGCTTGAGCAGTTTTTGATCCACAAAGCCAAAGCCGTTGTCGTCATCTCCCACGACAAGGCCTTTATAGACAATATTACCAATCGTACCATCGAGCTAACCATGGGTCGCATCTATGATTACAAAGCTAACTATTCGCACTACCTAACCCTCCGTGAAGAACGTCGAGCTGCACAATTGAGAAATTACAAAGAGCAACAAAAAATGATTGCTGAAAGCACTCTATTTATCGAGCGATTCCGTGGTACATACTCCAAGGCAAATCAAGTCAATTCAGTAGAGCGTATGCTAGAGAAAATGGAGATCATTGAGATTGACGAAGTCGATTCTTCCGCATTAAAACTTAAGTTTCCACCGGCACCGAGATCTGGTGACTACCCTGTTCTAGTTGATGGGCTTACTAAAAAATATGATGATCACGTGGTCTTCAATGATGCGTCAATGACGATCGAACGTGGTCAAAAAGTCGCATTCATAGGTCGTAATGGTGAAGGTAAATCTACAATGATAAAATCTATCCTCGGCGAGATCAAGGATTTCACTGGCAAATGCGAACTAGGACACAATGTCAAAGTAGGCTATTTTGCACAGAATCAAGCATCGTTATTAGATGTAAGTTTGACGGTGTTTCAGACCGTTGAAGAAGTCGCAGAAGGTGATATCCGCACGCAACTCAAGACTATCCTAGGTTGCTTCATGTTCTCAGGAGACGATATCGACAAGAAAGTAAGTGTCCTTTCAGGTGGAGAACGGACAAGACTAGCTATGGTCAAACTGTTACTCGAGCCCGTCAACTTATTGATTTTGGATGAACCTACAAATCACCTAGATTTACGCTCAAAGGACGTACTTAAAGAAGCACTTTTGTCTTACGATGGGACTTTGATCTTGGTGTCGCATGATAGAGATTTCTTGACTGGACTAGCTGAGAAGGTTTTCGAATTTAAAAACAAACGTGTCATTGAGCATTTCGAGACAGTTGATGATTTCTTAGTACGCAATCGTATGGAAAACTTAAAGGAGATAGAGAAGAGAGGGTAACCTTATATATTGAGACAGATATCTTCGTCAGTCGTCTCGTTGTAATCAGCAATTTTTATCTTTGGTTAACATCGCACTGTAAAACAAAACTAAAAAAAGGTCTACCCAACGACTTGCATTGAACAGACCTTTACGATGTATTTTGAAAGAGTAAGTGACTACTTAACCTTAATCTTTTTAGTTCCTAATAACTGGAGTACACCACGATTTATTTCTTTGAGTTCGATAGTGTATTTACCTGGTAACTTGTACGTGTACTGAAGATTTTTTTGCGTAACGATAAGCCTCACGCCATCACCCATCTCGAGTACGTATCTTGATGCTTTGTTGTCTTGCGTAAAGTCAAAGAAGAAATCTTCATTAGCAACAGGTTTTGTTTTGATATTGATATAATCATCAAACTTGTTTGTGGCTGCTTCATCTTCTTCTGAAGAAGTAAATAGCGCTGCCGCAAACGAACTCCCTTGTGGAGACATACCTGATTCAACAAAAGATGGCTCATTTTTAGGTTGACCGAACAAATAGATGGACCCTACCGCTCCAGTCAATATCAAAAGACTAAGCAGCATAGGCTCTACGTGGCCGTGAAAAATACTAGAAATGTTCGCACCTTTTTTGGGTAGGTGGACGGTGGTGTAATTGTCTAAACTCATAAATCGGATTTGGAATAACGGAAAATTATGACGCTCCAACCAACAACTTCTTGACGGCTACAGCAAGGCAAAAGTATGACTTATTATGGAAATAAAAAATATAAATTAACTTAAATATAACATTTCCATCATTTATAAAAAATTGATATACAGTTATTTAAAATATAAATATGCTACTCATTAACTACCAAGCAAATATATAGTCAAAGACTTTATATACTTAAAATAAAAATATTTCCTAAACATATCATCCATAGGTTCAGGTATCATTTGCGGTATGAAAAACCGTCTATATTAGTTACTCTCAGCGCTTCTTCAACAATGCAAAAATAATATGCAGTTAAAAAAACCTTTAAAAAGAAGAAAAGGATGAGAAAAAATGGCAATTTAGTTG
>JANMMV010000247.1:0-3096 GCA_031373565.1 Saprospiraceae bacterium | reverse complement strand
GTCAAGTTTAAACAATAATCAATCCGAAATTCTCCACCAACAGTTTCTAATGAATTAATACCATTAAATGAGGTTAAAGATTGACATGCATAAACTCTAAACTGTCCCCCTATACTCGTTAAACTACCTAAACCACTGAAGGAAGATGCAGTAGAATTCTCCAAATTAAGTTGCCCACCGATAGTAGTCAAATTTGACAGTCCCGTCATATTTACAAATCCCTGAGCATTATTCAAGATCAATCCGCCACCGATTTCTTCCAGATTATCCAATCCAGAAAAGTTTGGCAAAGCAGTCGTATTCAATACTTGGATACTTCCATCGATGCGTGTGACCTGAATCAAGCTATCAAGATTCGTAATATTACTGCCTGTGATGCCGACATTTCCCGATATGATCGTACAACCGGGATAATTTGCAGGGAAGGCATTAACTTGCGCTTGCGTAGTGAAGACGATGGCTGTAGGTATGCAAGTTTGCGACTGTGCGTGAGAAGTTAGCAAAAGAGCAATGCAAAAATTGAGTAAATATTTCATAGGACATGAAGTTTGGAAAATATATGTGACAAAAGTAGGCATTGAATCAGACAAAACGAATTTAGAACAAAAAATTCTGAGCAAAACCCATTACTGCGGACATGGAACCACCACTGTTTGGATAGCACCATTACTCATTGTTAGCTTGTAACAGGTACCATTGTTATCCTTAAGTATGATGCCTTTCTCGGGATTATCGATGTACACATCCGTATTTGAGAGATGTAATTCCCTCTTGGGACCGGTTGTACCCATACCTATTTTGGGGAAGTCTTCACAGGCGTCGCCGACACCATTATTGTTTTGATCGATCTGATACGGGTTGTAAGTATTGATGCAGTTATCTGTTTCATTTACTACACCGTCGCAATCAATATCATTATTATTATCATTTGGCCCTTGATTCGGATTCGGTATATAAAAAACAAAAAAAAAGTGGGAATCTTTTTTCAAGATGCCCACTTCTATATCATTAGATTATTAATATCTAAATTTTATCTAAAACTTGCTCGTGGGCCACCTACTGCATAAGTAGCTTGCATACGATCCCTTTGACCGATCGTAAACATATACATACACTGATCATAAGTGTAATCCATATAATTCATGGTCATCTCAACAGGTGCGCCTGTACAAGTACTGTAATGCGGCTGTGCTGGACAGCCACCATTTGACGTGTTATGAGTAGGCGTATCAGATACTAAGTCACTACCACATGTCGCATCACCCCAGATATGACGAAGATTGAGCCAATGGCCCACTTCATGTGTGGCAGTACGACCTAATCCATAAGGAGCCGCTGCCGTACCCGTGCGCCCAAATGCATTATCATCACAAACTACGCCATCAGTAGCAGCACTTCCACCTGGAAACTGTGCATAACCCAACAAACCTTGACCTAAATTACAACACCATAGATTAAGGGTTGTCGTAGGATTAGTTGGATTGATGCCACCGAGTGACGCTTTCTTCATCGCATCATTTGCAGACCAGCTAGTTTTATTTGTTTGCTTCCTAACCGTATTCTGAAGTACGAAAATGATACCACAATTACCAGCACGTACATTTGTAAATGGAGTTGGAGTACCATAATCTGCATTGGTAGCAGCAAAATCTTCATTCAATACATCAATTTGAGATTGAATCTGCGCCGCTGAGATGTTTTGAGCTGCCGTTTTGTAAAGTACATTTACTACGACAGGGATCGTCATAGTAGTACCATCTGCTGACAGCGTTCGCTCTCCAGCATTGACGTACTCTTGCGTAAAGCGCTCTATCTCTTGCATACGCAATCTTAGTGCCGGATCTGCTGCCATTTGTTGCTCTAGCCTCTCATGGCTAAAACATCGACTAGAATGTTGGTGCTCATTTTGCTCTTCTGATTCGACTTGAACTTTGTCAGAACAAGAAAAAAAAGCCATGGCTAAAGCGCCAGCTAAAAAATAATTTTTCATGATTTAAAATTTGTGAATGTTAAAAAAATTGAACCTAAAATATCGTTTCCATAGATAAAGAAACGATACAAAACTAAAGGTTATTTCTAAACTTAAAGTATATTTTTTGTTAATATTTAAATTCAATAGATCATTCCGAAATATAACACAATCAACAACTAAAATAAATAATTAACAGCAAATTTATAAAATCAAAGAAATTTAATTCTGTTGGCTTAATATGATAGAATTACACAGAAAACCTTATCAGGCTGCTACCATAGCAAAGCAGCACCAAAAACACCTGCGCTATCTCCTAACTTAGGCTTGGCAAAGATGGTATCTACCCTATTGTTAAATATATGAGGCTTGATAGCCTCGACACCAATCGTATACAACTCATCAATGTTTCCAAGTCCTCCGCCGATCACGATAATGTCAGGATCGACTATGTTGATGACTACCGAGATGGCTTTGCCAAAGAAATGAAACAATCGCTCCATCGTTTCGATTGCAATCTCATCACTTCCACGCCTATATAGAGAAACTATTTCTGCCATGTTCCTATTCGTCCCGCTTCTATGAGCATAAAATTTTTGAAGCGCAGGACCTGAAATAACCATCTCCACACATCCCGTTTTGCCACAATAACATGGGCCACCACTATCATCGAGATGATTATGCCCCCACTCTCCCCCAATACCTTGACGACCACCTATGACTTTACCATCCACCACCAGCCCACTACCAGTCCCAGTGCCCATGATCAAGCCATAAACTACCTGGGCATTCGGCAAGATATCCTTTACAATGCCCAAATTAGCCTCAGCAACTGCGAAACAATTTGCATCGTTGCTCAACTTCACTTTCATTCCCAAAATACGCTCCAAATCAGCCTGCAAATGACGGCCATTGAGGGCTGTGGTATTGCAGTTTTTCATGGTCATTGATAACGGATCTAAGGTACCTGGCGTACCGATGCCTATTCGATCAAATGTAAGATTAGATTGTTTTTGCATATCTCCAACGAGTTGGGCAATCGCAGAGACTATATGGTCGTAACCTAAATGCGCATTGGTATCTACGCGCATACGAGATATGACTTCCGCAGCGTCACGATGGAGGAT
>JANMMV010000212.1:0-1588 GCA_031373565.1 Saprospiraceae bacterium | reverse complement strand
GGGGCTATTTGTACTTGTAGTTCCTCTAGGCTCGTGGTATTATCTAAAAACTGGTCAAAATTATCGTCGCGCTGCTATCAAAGAGCTACTCAGAAAAGATAGTATATCTGTAACCGAAGATACGCTCAATGTTTTTAAAGGACGCACAACGATATTTGTTCCCAAAAGCCAAATGATTGATAAATCAATCTTAGATAAACTTGAGAATCAATTTGGGAAGACAGCAAATTTTCAAATATTACTCGGGGACTCTTTGACAGCCTTGTATTCTCAAGGTACACTGGCAAAGTATAGCAACAAACACTATCTTTTGATTGATACTGGCAGATATATAAGGAATATGTATGCAGGTGGTATTGATGATATCAAAAAATTGGTTGAACATACTGCGATTATATTACCGAGATTAAAAGAGATTGACATAAAAATGCAACGTGATAATGGAAAAAAATAAAGGAATACCAGCCCCAGAGGAAGCAAAATATGCCTTACTCAAAAAAGTAAGTTTGGCTGTATCAATCGTAGTCATACTTTTGGTAGGCCTGATGCGACGAGTCAAAATTGACTTAGGTATAGACTTCTCTTTTTTACCGATGGTCAATGCAATCTGTAATACCATTGTCGCTGTATGCTTGATCGGCGCATTCTATCATATTAAGACACAAAACTGGCAGGCACATAGACGGTTTATATATACGGCTCTGTCTTTTTCAGCCTTGTTTTTACTTACCTATGTCTTGTATCATTTTACTACTCCAGAGACGACTTACTGTCATGAAGATGCTACCCTTCGTAAGATTTATTACTTCATCCTTACGACACACATTATTTTAGCAGGTGTTTCATTGCCTTTTATTCTGATTACTTTTTCGCGAGGAGAAACGTTTCACGTTGCGGCTCACAAGAAGATGGCGCGGTGGGTTTTCCCAATTTGGTTATACGTGGCGGTTACAGGCCCGATTTGTTATCTTATGCTTAAAGATTGTTATTAATAATATAGATTCGATTTTATGAAAAAGTGGATTGCATTACTGGTAGTATTATTGGCTGTGATGATTTGTTTCAATATGGAAGCGATCGCCCAGTGCCCTATGTGTAAGCTATCAGCTGAATCAAACTTGCGTGATGGTGGTTCGGCAGGTAAAGGGTTGAATAAGGGTATCTTGTATATGTTTGCCATGCCTTATGTCATTGTGGGTTCATTGGCGTTTCTTTGGATAAAGAATAAGAAGAGCTATGATACAGAGTAGTTTGCTGCTCTGAAATATTTACTATTATTTTATTTTAGTTTTTATTTTAAATTTGGAGTATGTGGTAAATTACTTACTTTAATTCTTATTTTAGTAAATTCTGAAAAAAATACCATATAAGTTTTACCAGTTCGAAATTTAAGACTAGTTTTGTGTAACTAAACAATCATACAATGAATACTAAATTTACTTTTTTACTAGTTTTGTTTTTAGGTTTTTGCGTTTCTCCCTTGTCAGCAAACACTGATAAAAATAAGCCACTTGTTTTGGTGAAAACAAATCCTTCAGACATCGAGAATGCACTTAAAGAAACACAAGATTTAAGTAATTTTATTGAT
>JANMMV010000202.1:0-2645 GCA_031373565.1 Saprospiraceae bacterium | reverse complement strand
AATGGTCACGTATTTTGGGATACTGAGCTTTGGATGTACCCACCGTTATTGATGCTTAAGCCTGAGATGGCTAAATCGTTGCTTGAATATAGATTTGAAAGATTGGCTGCAGCCAAAGAAAATGCGTTTTCCCATGGCTATAAAGGTGCTATGTTTCCTTGGGAGTCAAGTGCAAATGGTTCAGAAGACACGCCAGTTTGGGCATTGACAGGGCCTTTTCAACATCATATTACGGGCTGTGTAGGCTGGGCTTTTTGGAAGTATTATGAAGTGACGGGTGATAAAGTATGGTTGCGCGATAAAGGCTGGCCAGTTCTCAAAGAAGTAGCGGAATTTTGGTCAAGTAGGGTAGAGCGCAATGGTCTCGGGCATTATGATATCAATAATGTCATTGGTGCCAATGAATGGCAAGAAAATATCGATAACAACGCCTTCACGAATGGTATGGCCAAAACGTCTCTAAGATTTGCAACACTTGCAGCGCTTGAACTAGGACTTACACCTAATCCTGACTGGAATCATGTAGCTGATAATATTCCGATATTGACATTCCCTGATGGAACAACTAAGGAAAACGCGACATACGATGGTGTAACTATCAAACAAGCCGATGTTAACTTGTTAGCTTATCCCTTAGATATCGTCAGCGATCCAAAAGCCATCAAACGTGATCTTGATTATTATCTGCCGAAGTATTCCAAAGATGGCCCTGCAATGGGATTTGCAATACTTGGGGTCTTATATAATCGCCTAGGTGAAAGCGAAAAAGCCGCAGAAATATTTGCTAGAAGTTATAAGCCTAATGAAGTTCCACCTTTTGGTGTGATATCTGAAGCGGCAGGAGGTAGTAATCCTTACTTCGCTACGGGTGCAGGTGGAATGTTGCAAGCAGCACTAGCAGGTTTCGGCGGTCTCGAGATCGGCAGAAATGGTATTACGCAACGCAAAACAGTACTACCTAAAGGTTGGGGTGAGATGATCATTAAAGGTGCCGGCAAGGACAAGAAAGAGTTTCGGGTCAAGAATTAATGTGAGAATGCTTGAATGTGAGCATGAAGAAGGTTAAAGAACGAATTTGTTTTCTGTGAAATCTGCGTCATCTTTACAATCTGTGATTCAAAAAAAAAGGCTTGGATGCTTGTATGTGAGCGTCATTAAATTTTTAGGCTGGGCGCAACAAAGTGTAGTCGAAGTCTACAAATTATTGAATGCGAGTATGCTGGAATTCATCGTATTTTTTTGTAGGCTGAGCGCATCAAAGTGTAGGATGTCTACTTACACTTTCCTTTTGTATAGTCTGTAATACCTACACATTCCGCATTACAGCCATTAGAATAGGTAATATCATCACAGCCACAAACGGGGTCATACTCCGTAGTGCAAATACAAGTAGTATTTTCGGAAGCGACACAGTCTTTTTTACAAGCACTTACGCTTAGTACGATCAAAAGAAAATAGAATACCTTTCTCATGGTTTGAATTTTAAAGTATAACGAGGAGACAATTACAATAGCTGCTGCCATCTGCAAAAAAAAATGGCAACAAGAAATTTCTTCTTACTGCCATTTTTTATAAAACTATAATATCTATCTATTATTACTCAAATTCAGCCCAAGTCTTATTTGTTTTTGCATCATAAAAAAGGGTGATTATTGAAATTTTACTTAAATCGAAACCTAGCCAAAAAACATCCTCATCTGATTCGTAGCCATCCCATTTGAGATAAATATCCCATAATCTAGCTGTTTCTTGAGTACTAAAAGTAATGTCTACCTGTTCTCCATTTAGTACCATATCTTGTTTCATGATGTCATCGCCCCACTCATATTGCTTAGACGGCGCTACATAAACATGTGAGATAGTGTAACCCGTTTGATTGACTAACGTGAAATCAAGATTGTAACTTGGTTTTTGGATCTCTTTGCCATATGGTAAAGTAGCAGCTTGAGAACTGAATGCAGCAATAACAAACGCAAATGTGATTACTGCAACTTTAAAAATTGAATTCATGGATTTTATTGTTTAAAAGGTTAATACTTGGCGCAAGATAATGCTTTATTTAGAAAAATCAATTATTAGTGGAAATCAAGCGCACTAACTCCTTTTTTGAATTTAGCACCAAATCCACTATTATTGGGATTGTAAGGTGTTACAGGTGTGCCTTGGATGCCTTCTTCAGGAATGGATTTTTCAGCATCTAGCGCCCAATAAATGCCATTAAGTAGTAACTTTCGCATTGATTCATCTTTAAAATCGTAAGGATGACCCAAGGTTGTAAAGAAGACTTTGGCATTTCTGCCATTTTTACTTTCATACGTTTTTGTCCATGCTACAGGATTAGTCCGCGGAAATTTGTCTGTTTCGGATTCATGACTGGATTTCAGTGCACGACCTAAGAGTAATATTTGGCAGTCACCGTTTAGTTTCCAATCACCACCATCCACATGATATAGCCAAGAATACGCATCAAAAGGTTTTACTCCACATAAAATGGGATGTTTTTTCATACTACTAAGATTGACGGACGTTAGTGGGTTTTTGCCATCATCAAAGTGTCCATGATGTGTTATCCATTGTTGACCAAATACTTTAGCGGGCCATTCATTATTCATTGACTGTAATAATGGATCATCTTTGTACAAAAA
>JANMMV010000191.1:0-1543 GCA_031373565.1 Saprospiraceae bacterium | reverse complement strand
ATCAATAACAATAGCATTACTAAATATGCAACCGCTATTGTAGGTAAATGGCATTTAGCAGGCAACGATAACACCTTCAATCCTGAGACGATGGGTATAGACTATTATTCCGGACTAATCAGAGGTACGGTAGCAGATTATTATAAGTGGACACTTACTGAAGATGGTGTATCTAACACACAAAATAACTATATCACTGAAGCCCTAACTACGACTTCTATTAATTGGATAAGCCAACAAACCAAGCCGTGGTTTTTGTGGTTGGCTTATAATGCGCCTCATACACCATTTCACGTCCCACCAAGCAATATGCATAGTCAAGGGAATTTGTCCGCTTACACCAGCAGCACAAATGCCACACCTTATTACATGGCAGCCATTGAAGCTATGGATTTCCAAATTGGTAGGTTATTGAGTAGCATCCCAGCAGATGAAAGAGATAATACTATCATCATTTTTATAGGGGATAATGGTACTGTCAATCAGGTGGCTCAAAGTCCCTACTTAAGTTCAAGAGTAAAAAGTACCTTATACCAAGGAGGAATTAATGTGCCTATGTTTATTTCAGGCAAAGGGGCTACAAGAACTGGAGTCGAAAATAATATAGTTAATGTAACTGACCTATTTAGCACAATTGCAGAAGTTGCGGGTGTAAAAGCGACCGAGATACATGACAGTAAAAGTTTTAAATCCTTACTTACAAGTAATACCACCATCAGAAATTACCAATATTCTGAAATCAAGGATGATAATAATGATATGTGGACCATCAGTGACGGAAAATATAAGCTTATTGTGAATGCAAGCGGAGTCAAACAACTATATTATTTAACTACTGATCCATACGAATCGAATAACCTCTTGAATAGTATTTTGACATCTGAGCAATCATCAGTTT
Organism: Saprospiraceae bacterium; assembly: GCA_031373565.1. Taxonomy (GTDB): domain Bacteria; phylum Bacteroidota; class Bacteroidia; order Chitinophagales; family Saprospiraceae; genus OLB9. The sequence continues at coordinate 645 of JANMMV010000191.1, read as the reverse complement.
TGACTGCTCTAGAATCACAGTTATTATTGATACGGCAATAAATAATTATTCTTATCTAGTAACTATTTAAGGTTTTCTGAAATAGACAAAAATTAATGATTATAAAATAAATATCATTATTTATTATTAAATATATATTTTTACATCTAAGCACTTTAATCAGTAAGAACCCTTTAAAAAATTAAAAAATGCAAAAAATGTTTGTCTCCCTCGTGTTTATAATTCTTTGCAATGGAATGTTTGCCCAATCTAATGAAAAGATGGATTCCACAGGATTACCTGGTGATCAGTTTAGCTTGAGTGGCGCATTAGCCTTGTTCAAGAATTCGGCTTCTCCTGAAGCCTTTGAAAAATCAATCAACAGTGCAACTAGCAATGTCAATAATTTGGACCTAGACGATGATGGCAATACTGATTATATTAAAGTAATCTCCAAGGTGGATGGCGATATTCAGCTGATTATCATGCAAGTAGCTATCTCAGAATCTGAAAATCAAGATATCGCGGTATTTGAAATTGAGAAAACAGGAACAGATGCTGCTACTTTGCAACTTATTGGAGATGAAGATATCTTTGGGGAAGAACTGATACTTGAAGCATCGGATGGCGCTGATGATGAAGATGATCCGCATGAAAAAACAACTA
>JANMMV010000169.1:0-4521 GCA_031373565.1 Saprospiraceae bacterium | reverse complement strand
ACCACGAGCATCCTTAGATACGTCCATGATCGGATTATCTTGATTTGGAGTGCTAGAGACGGCAAGTTTCTTTTCTGGCGTAACATAAAGCCAAGCCCATCCTGAGCCAAACCTTGTAGCAGCTTGCGCATTGATCAGTCTCTTAAGACTATCCAAAGATGTAAACGTTTTTACAATTTCGTCAGCAAGTTTACCGCTGGGGGTTTTATCAGCTTGTGGTGACATGATTTTCCAAAAAAGGCTGTGGTTATAATGTCCTCCCCCATTATTTCTAATAGCAGGTCCGCGTTTTTCCACAGATATTAAGATTTCCTCAAGCGGTAAGTCAATTATTTTAGTACCAACCAACGCTTTATTGAGGTTAGTAATATAAGCTTGATGGTGTTTAGAATGGTGGATTTCCATAGTTTTGGCATCAATATATGGCTCTAAGTCCTCATAATTGTAGTCTAATTTGGGCAATGTATACTGGCCTGTAGCCGTATTTGCAAAAAAAGCCAATGTCACTAATATCGTAAATATGTGTTTCATACTGAAAAGCTTTAAAAATGGTGAAGAGAATAAAAACGAATCTAATATTACAAATGTACGAAAAAAAACTTAGAAAGCGTAACTTACTGCAATCTGAATATTACCAATACCTTGGGATGATAGATCACTTCTACTGTACCAGTGTGAATTACTTGTAGAGATCAAGTACGGCGACCTCAGCTTATATCCGAAGTCAAATCTAATGATAAAATAATCAAAATTGAGTCTCAATCCCCAACCCCCGGCTACTGCCAGTTGTTTATAAAAGTCCGTCGAAATATTGGCGTTAGGGCGCTGTACATCTTTTCTTAATGCCCATACATTACCTACATCTACAAAAAGAGCACCATCAAAAAAGTATACTATTTTGAATCGATACTCGCCATTTATTTCAAGCTTCAGATCGCCTTGATTAACATAATTTAAGGGATATCTAGTGATAAACTCGTTTGGGTCACGATATCCACCCGGGCCCAGCTCTCTAAGCCGCCAACCCCGCATGCTATTGGGTCCACCCGCAATAAATTGCTTCAAAAAAGGGGATACCCTCTCAGATCCAAAAGGAACAATCGCTCCGAGATTAAATCTTGCTGCAAAAACACTTGTTCGTGCGTATTCTTTCTTGAATCTTAGGTCAATCTCGTCTCTTATATACTTCGCAAAATTAAGCCCTTGTAGTTCCCATCGCCTAGTATCGCCTGAAATCTTATTTGAAAGCCTATTGAGCAAATCCACCTCTAAACCAGAGAACTCTAGATTGTTGTAAAGGGTCCAACTAGTACCATTTCTAGATTGTGGTAGATTGAGAACAAATGAAAAGTCTCTAAATATAAATCCTGTACTTAAATTGTCCGTAAAAGAAAGTAGCTGTAAAGGATTATTAACAAATTGCGTAGAGTCAATAATTTCATAAATCTCAACGTTGAATCCCAGCGGCCTCAGAACGTATCTGTTTGACTTCAGAGACGTATAATTATAGCCAAAGCCAGAATTGAAAGAACCAATGTTATATAAACGTAATAGACCAGTGTAATTGTATCCCAACTGAATATTTGTCGTAGCTTCATCAGTAAAATTTTTATATTTTTTACTATTCATTATTTTGGCTTTAGAAACCACCTTCCCCATCCCTAGGTAATCTCTAAAAGTTGGAAAACTCAACGCATTTTGTATAGAAACGTTTGCTGTTCGAGGAACAAATTTGTCATCCAAATTTCGTCCAAATTCTGAGCCGACGGTTAAGTTTAGCGTGTAAAGTTCAGAGCCTCCGAAAGTATTTCGATTCTGTAGAGATGCTGATGCGTTTACACCCCAAAGATACTTTCGATCCAACGTACTCAAATAACCGCCAGTCTCACCATCTAATATCCATTTGTTATTATGAGGATTGAGTACGATGTCAAAATTCATTAGGGTGTCGACAAGTGGATCTTTGTTGCTATTAATTGTTACAAATCGATAGGTACTAAGATCTGTTAATCGCCGAAATGTCTTTGTTTTATCATCTTTGCGCAGCAAACTACCGGGGCGCAAAAAAACGTGTTTATCTATTGTCTTCGGAGATACGAGATACCTCTCTGACTGCCGATAAAAATCTAAAGAATTGATATTCTCCTTGATGATACGCAGCCCAGCCGCTTCTTGCACATAGTCGGTGTAAACATTTACCCTACCGACGTTATATTTAGTGTATTTGACGTTTTGTGGATTACGAAATTTCAAATATATAGCAATATTCTTATTTACGATGCTACTGTCGCCCGTAATCTCGATCGAATTGCTTGAAAATGCTTGAAATCCTTCATTTTGCAGGACTGTCGTGAGTCTAAATTTTTCTAACTCAAAATCATCAAAGGTAACAAAATCACCTACCTTGAGTTTCGATTTGCTAGCTATGGATTTTACAAAGTCAAGGAGTTCAGGATCTTCGCCTTCATAGTCGATACTCCTGATCTTATATCTATCACCAAGTGATACCACATAAGTTACTTCGGTGCCTAGTTCGTCCCAAATTTGCTGTCCACTGGTCGATTGCCATGAACGCTGATGCTTAGTTTCATCAGTAACAAAATCGACAATTGCATGATAATAACCTCGCTTGAAACGCAGAAAATTTTCAATATCTTTTGCTGTTTTTTTTGTGATACTATCCCCGTAAATGACTGGTTCTTGGCCTTGAGATTTTAGGTCGGTAAAGTAAAGCCACTCTCTGGGCACAAAAAAGAAAAACTTTCCATTAGGCTTTTGTTTGATCAGTGTGAGAAGTTCTGTCTCAAGTCTAGTTTTATTTGGGATGTCCTTTGATGATTTAAAAACAATGGTAGTTTTTTTGACAAGACTTTGTCCTTGTTGTAGATGTTTCGTAGTATTGCACGAAGTGACCACGAGTAAAATCCAAGAGGCCAAAAGAACATATAAAGTTTGTATTTTGATTCTTAAAATCATGTAATCTAATACCGTTGATAACAAAAGCGCAAATCAAAGAAATAAAATCTCTGCATATGCCAAAATTCAGGCAAATGTACCACAAATTTATTGCGGAAGGCGATAAAACATGCATAGAATTTGCCAAATCCACTAAGTTCGAAATATCGCATATATATACAACGGATCCTCGTCATGACATCACTTCCGTGAAAAAAGCTTGCCCGATCTCAGTGATCAAGAAAGATGAAATGGCGCAGATATCTGCACTAAAAACGCCAACAAGTGTCTTCTTAGTACTAGAAATGCCATCAACTGTTGAAAGTATAGTACCACAAAGAGCCATATATCTGGACGGCGTGCAAGACCCTGGCAATGTCGGTACGATTATAAGAATAGCAGATTGGTTTGGTGTGGACACCGTGGTTCGTTCTAGCGAAAGTGCAGATTTCTATAATCCCAAAACTGTCCAGGCCACCATGGGAAGTATGGCCAATATACAATTACTAACCTTAGAAATCGACCAAGTCGCTCAATGGAAACTCCCCATCATCGGCACTAAAATGGAAGGCAGCCCAATTCATACGACAACTTTACCCAAGCAAGGCGTGCTTGTGATGGGGAGTGAAGGGAGTGGCATCTCACCGTCAACTGAAAAATTTCTGACGCAAGTCATTTCGATACCTGGTTCATCAGATCGAATAGCCGACTCCCTCAATGTCGGTATTGCAACTGGGATCATTTGTTCGCAGTGGACTGAAAAGTTGTCAAAGTAGCAAAAAATGGAACCTGAGACGCTCAACATTATTCAATTCGCTTGCCACTATGGTGGGCACTTCGTGTTGCCTTGTGTAATAGCCTATTTGCTGTATCCACTAGAATGGAAAAAAGCTTCTATCTACATGGTCTCTACTATCGTTGTAGACTTAGATCATTTGATGGCTCAGCCTATTTTTGATCCTAACAGATGTAGTATTGGATATCATTTTTTGCATACCGAATGGGCTATCGGCTGCTACGTGCTCATGCTATTTTTCAGTAAAACAAGGTTAATCGGTATTGGCTTGGTACTGCACATGATTGTAGACTACTTTGATTGCCTATGGATGGCCTAGAAAGTGAAGGGTTAGAAGGTTATTAGGTTATGAAGATGAGGTGATAAGGTTATAAGGTTATAAGGTTATAAGGTTATGGATTTTGTAGTCTGAGCACAACGAAGTGGAGTGGTCACTAAGCATAGCCGAAGTGTCGAAGTCTACAATTTTCTAATTTCTAATTTCTAATTTGGTAGGTGATAAGGTTATGGATTTTGTAGGCTGAGCACAACGAAGTGGAGTGATCACTAAGCAAACCGGTCACTGAGCGGAGTGGTCACTGAGCGGTGTGGTCACTGAGCGGAGTCGAAGTGTCGAAGTGTCGAAGTGCCGTAGTGTCGAAGTCTACAATTTTCTAATTTCTAATTTCTAATTTCTAATTTGGTAAGTTATAAGGTTATGGATTTTGTAGTCTGAGCACAACGAAGTGGAGTGGTCACTAAGCATAGCCGAAGTGTCGAAGTCTACAATT
>JANMMV010000167.1:0-2884 GCA_031373565.1 Saprospiraceae bacterium | reverse complement strand
GCTCGAGTTCTTCGGTATAGAAAGTGGCATTAAACCGGACTTCTACTTCGTTTTCTGGCTTAGTCAGGGTAGATCTTCCACACATAATCGGTGTCTATTTAGACCTTACAAAACTATCAATTCCCGCCTTTTTCAATTGATTAACAGCAGATTGCGCCGAAGATGCTGAAGGGTAAGTGGCAGCTATCACAGAGTGATATTCAGATTCATTAAAAATCACGACTCGAGCACTATTATAACCTTTAGCTTTGAGCTTCTTAACCATCTTTTCGGCATTTTCTTTCAATAGATAAGAACCAGCCATGACCATAAAATTCCCGCCAGTACTTGGTTGATTTACGACAGCTGGTTTTGATTTCACCACTGCAGGTGCTGGATTTGGCGCTGCAATAACACTAGGCTTCGCTTTTGTAGTTGGCGTCGAAACAGGTCTATCAGATTTAGCATCCTTTTTAATAGGTGCAGATACTACCGCAGAAGGAGAGACCGGTTTCTTGTCCTTCAAAGTTTCAATGGTTTTATCTACTTCTTTGTAGTCAATATTACCATCTATTATGTCTTCATTGGAAATGGGAACTTCGTTTGTGTCAACAATAGAATCTACTGGTACATTCAAAGTATCTTGCGACGTCGTATCTTTAGTTTCGGCAGTTACTGTGGGTATAGATATAGGCATGCAACCTTTGGTCATGGTCGTGACCCAATAGTATAATGCTAGGATAACGATCGCATAAATACCGATTCTGATTAGTCTACCCATTTCAAAAATCTATATTGTTAGAGCGTAAAAATACATTTTTTTTACAAAAAAGCTCTTTATTAGGCGGAGAAAAGTTTATCAATTATTAATGAGCAGTCGCTCAAAAGCGAGCTCTGTATAAATGATTTGAATTATCTTAATCAATCCTGATCCATTCAAGTATGTAGAAATTCAACCCATACTACCTTCCCCTACCAAAAATTATTGCATTTACTACTTACTAAGGCAAGACTTTACAGCTGCCTGATAGATTATTGATACCGCCTACTTCGTTTCTTATTGTTGCCGTTGCTCCTGCTGTATCTCTATATTATGTGTCATCCACCATATTAAGTAATCCTGAGTTTTGAATTGCCCCAACAGCCGTACTTGCAGAAGAATGTATATGCAACCCCCTGATTTTTAACCCTTCTTGTGTGTTAGGCGTAGATGTTACAAAGGTAGGCTGTGAACTTGTAGAAGTTACATGGATATTTTTGGCAGGATCAGCGTCAATAAACAATCGCTTGTTTGTGACAATATTGCTAGTGAAGAGCGTGATTGTATCATTCATAAATGTAGATGCAAATCTGATGGTATCGCCATTCGCGGCACAATTGATGGCTGCAAAAAGCGAACCTGCACCTTTTTCTGCATCGCTATCTACCGTAAGTCTACAGAAATTAGTCAAACAAGTTTTCAATCTCCATGTTTGTAATATCCCCGCATCAGGGGTGGCTAAATCTTGCATCTGCATCCGCCAATTACCTCTTGCGTTCTGAGTATTAAAAGTATTTAGCGTGCCCACTCCTGCCCCAGTCGGTGGATGATCTAAACCGTCGGTCGGGGGACAAGGTATTGGTGTAGTTACCGCTTGATTAAAATTAACATCAAAATTTGCAAAATTGCCACAGGGCTGCTCCCATATCCGAACACTGGTATTAGCAGGAGAAGGTGAAATTAGGGTAAACCTCAAATCACCAACATAGGTGTGCGTTCCTTCCAAATCCACAACATCAATATCATTAATAGTCCCTTTGTCAGAAATCAAGAGATTAGAAGTACTCGTGGCTCCATCCGTAATCGCTATCGGCACATTTGTGGATGTTTGCATCATACAGGATTCTGTATCAAATTTAAATGATTGCCATACGCCATTTCCACACCCATTAATTGCTCTAACTCTCCAAAAGTACTCACTGTAACCTACTAAAAATGTCGGTGCGGTATATGTCAAAGCTGTCAAATTACTTGTTGAAAGCAAAATATTTGAAAAATCAGACTTACGCGATAATTGAAATTCATAAGTAACAGCATTGGCTGCAGCTGTCCAAGTAAAAGTAGGTTTTAATGAAATCCCTGTTGCATTGTTTGCTGGAGATGACAAAGTAAAGGCACCAAGACTACCGGCACTTGTCAAAGAAAAGTTTGTGGTCTTGTTGATGGATCCACTGACACCATTCAAGCCTACCACAGATGTTGCAACGGCTGCTGAACTGTTCGTAATTGTTAAGATGCTTGTACTGCCAGGAGTAACGGGATTTACACTAAAATTAGCGGTAAATCCAGCCGGCAAACCCACCAATGATAAAGTAACAGGTGTAACATATCCAGAAAAAGATAAAACAGAGACCGTGTAGGTTTTATTTTGACCTGTACAAACTGTCTCATACCAAGGTGAAAGTTGTAGATTGAAGGTAGGAACACTACCCGTCGCTGTAACCGTAATATTAGTATTATTGATATCTAGAAAAACATTTCCTCTTGCTCGTACCATGTATCGCCCAGTTGTTGTCGTGGTACTCGGCACTGTTATTTCTTGTGCGCCGTCATTCGGTACGTCCAAAACGAGGGTTGTCCATGTTGCCCCACCATTTGTTGTCCATAAGATATCAACAGCCGCACAGTTGATGCCATTTGCGGTCGTTCCGCCTACGCTCCATGTTACCGTTCTAGTTGTACCAGTGATCCAAGAAGGAGTTGCTGTATTATCAGTGGTGATTTCAAATTTAGTTGTTCCCGTTATTACTGATACTGTCAGATTTACTTCGCTATTGCAACCAAACAAACCATTGAAGTCCCTTGCCACTCCCCTAAAATTTAAAGTTCTTGCTACTGACGGTAATACTTCCCACCCACTGGCAC
>JANMMV010000376.1:0-1588 GCA_031373565.1 Saprospiraceae bacterium | reverse complement strand
CATCAACCGCAAATGTACACGTACAAAAATGATAAAGGTAGTGTCGAATATCTCAATAGCGGAGATTGGCTTGAGCATTGCACTGCTTTAGAATACAATGATCATACTTGGAGACTACATCACCAGGTAGAAGAAGACTATCTTGATGTCATGAATTTGCATGACGAAGAAGCACTCTTTGATGTGCATAAAACAGCCTTCTACCAGAATTTTTTTAAAAATATTGATATTTCACATCCTAGTTCTACTATCCTAAGTGCTTAGGTAATTACAGTGATTCCACATGAAGATATTATACGCAGTACAAGCGACTGGTAACGGCCATATAAGCCGAGCCCATCAACTCTATCCTTACCTCACACAACTCGGACAGGTAGATATCATCTTAAGTGGATCTAACGCCACACTTGAGATGGAAATTCCAGTAAAGTATAGAAGTAAAGGAGTAAGTTTGTTTTATTCACGATGTGGCGGGCTCGATTATTGGAAAAGTATGAAAGCATTTAATCTTGCACGTGTGATGAGAGATGCTCGAGAGCTACCAGTAGAGAAATATGACCTCGTCATCAATGATTTTGATCATATAACAGCAAGGGCCTGCAAACTCAAAAACGTTCCCTCAGTACAATTGGGTCACCAGGCTAGCTTTATGTCCGACAAGACCCCGAGACCAAAAAGAAAGAACTGGATAGGAGAAACGATTCTTAAGCAATATGCACCAGCAGACACTTATGTTGGCTTCCATTTTGATCGCTATGATTCATTTATATTTCCACCGGTCATCAAGCAGACGATAATAGATGCTAAACCTACTGATAATGGCCATTTAACTGTCTACACGCCGGCTTATCGCAATGAATGTCATGAAAAAATATGGCGTGATTTTGGGTCAGTGCAGATTCATTGGTTTCTGAATGGTATAGAAAGGCCTTATCAAGATGGTAATATTCATTTCTTTCCCATTTCGCAAAAGTACTTTACTGAAAGCATGATACATTGTCATGGCCTTGTCACTGGTGGAGGCTTTGAAACGCCAGCTGAAGCCCTCTACATGGGTAAAAAATTACTTACCATTCCTATCAATGGTCAATACGAACAGCAATGTAATGCCCAAGCACTAGTCAATAAAGGGATTACGCGATTATCAAAACTAGACGAAAAATCGGTTCCAGACTTGTACAAATGGTTTGAGAATGATAGCCCTGCTCCTTATCAAGCTGCAGCCAATATCAAGCAAGTATTGGAGTACATGTTGATACAGCGGCGATTTAAGCGGAAGACGGAAATGGGATTAATGGAGTTTTGAATACCGCAGAGCGGCACAAGTTTGTTGATGCCGCTAAAGCTGCACATGATTGTTGATACCGCAGAGCGGCACGAGATTGTTGATGCCGCTAAAGCTGTACATGATTGCTGATTTGGGGAATTGCTGATTTGGTTTATTTGATGGATGTTGATGGTTTGTCGTGTTAGTGAAGTTTTAAGCCACCCAAGCTAGTAGTTATAACCTTATAACCCATAACCTTATTACCCATAACCTTATCAACTATAACCTTATAACCCATAACCTTATTACCTAAAACCCCAT